>NZ_KV794215.1:137097-178063 GCF_001808665.1 Streptococcus sp. HMSC070B10
ATTCAAGAATTTTCTCTTGGATGTCTTTTTTTGTCTAAAAATCGAGAGTTTCCACCAAAATTTCCACCATTGATTTATTAAAGTGATTTTTTGGATCATTTTATCGAAGGGGAGAGATTTCTTATAATGTGACTTTGCGAGCTCAGAGTCTGTATACACACACTCCCAAAATCACCCCCAAAATTTGTATACACATAGTGTATGTACTTTTGGGTGTGATTTGCATTTTGGGGAAATCCCTACCCCCCTTTAATTTAAGAGATAAAATTTATTTTTTATAATTTACTAAGAAATACTTATAATACTTGACAAAATAATAGAATGGAGGATAAAATGTGTATAAGATGAGTTATTTCTTTTTGAATATACGGAAGTAGCTTATCAATAAAAAGGAGATCATTATGAAACTAAAAGATAAGTTTAATGCAGATGAACGTATAAGAAAGTTTAGTCTGAGAAAAGTTTCAGGAATTGGTGCAGTGTCTGCCGTTATTGGAATTATTGGCTTTTCTTCACTTCCTCTTGAAGCAGTTTCAGCCGCTGAAACAGATATAACAGTAAACTATAAATATGCTACTACAGATGAGTTGACAGAAACAGAGAAAAAACTCATTGTAAACGAGTTGCCAAAGAATCTTGTAGATGGTTCAGATCTGTTTGTTATCTATCGTAAAGATAATGCAAATAATACTTTACCAAATACTGGAAGTAATGTATTGCCCTTGGCTTCTATTATTGGAACAGGTTTATTGTTAGTTGCTTTTATCATGAAGAAAACTGGTAAAGCAGACAAGAAGATTGTTAAGAGTATTTTGTCAATCTCTTTGGTTGGAGGAGTTTTGACAGTAACAACTGTATCTGCTTTGGCGGTTGCTACTTTGTCAAATTATAACCATACTGAAACAATATCAGCAGGTGCAACGTTTCCAGATGGTAGAGTGAATATTTCAGGATATCATTTTGTTGGTTATATTGATGGTAAAGATGTAGTTACGAATTCAACTACAACTGTAACTCCACTTCCATCTCAGGGGAATACAATGAAGAATACAATTAATTCAACTGATAAACCTGAGAAAGATGATATTGATGATAGTAGTAGAGGAAAAGTTGATCCGGTTGAACCAATAATTCCACCAAAAGAAGATGAACCAGTTAAGCCTGTAGACCCTAAAGTTATTGATAAAATTATCAAAGTGGATGACTCTGGGAATGCTTTAGAAGATGTTACTGGTTATACAAAAGTTAGCACGAGCCAACCTGTTGAAACACGAGAAGTTCAGGATGGTCAGCTAGTTATCATTCGAACTGTAACTGAAGTTTACAAGAAAGATACTGTATCGGAAGAAAAGACAACTACGGATCTTCTCAAGGAAACAAACGTTGTTATCCCATCTACATTAGTAGAAATATTGTCTGAGGAAGTTGTGGAAGATGAGACGCAAGTTACAACTACTCCAACTGCTAATTCAACCTCTGTTAAGCCAACAGTTGAAAAAAATTCGGAAATTGAAAATAAAGGAGTAGCATCTTCAACAGGATCTTCAGTAGGAGAGGATAAAAAAGAAGAAATTACATCTCCAGTTGAGGCTTTAAGCTCTAGCTTGGAAACTATTGCAGAACCTACAATAGTTAAAGCAAAAAAAGTTAATCGTACCATGCGTACTACAGAAGACATTCCGTTTGAAGTTGTTGTTAAGAAGGATAGCTCTTTAGCTGAAGGTGAGACTAAGGTAGAAACAGAGGGAAAACTTGGGAAGAAAGTTTCTATTCAAAAGATTACCCTAGTGGATAATGTAGAGACTGTAAAGGAAACAATCTCAGAAACAAGGGAAGAACCTCAAAATAAAGTTCTTCTTATTGGAACGAAGAAAACGGCAACTCAACCTACTACTAGTGAAGTAGTACCAAGTGCTAGCTCAGAGGCGATTCTTGCTACTGATTCTAAAGCGACAACACAAAAAACTCCTATCCCAGGTTACTATACAGTAGAGGTTACTGAATCTGAAAATAAAACAGTCGTTACTGACCGTGAAAAAGTGCGTGAGTTAGTAAAAGATAGAACACCATTGCTAAATCTTATAGCACCAGATGGAGAAAAGTTGGTACAGGTTAAGACAATAGAAGTCTATGATAATACAATTCTCGCAGGTCAGAGACAATTACAAAATATTCAAGCTAGTTATGTTACAGTAAATATTAAGAAAAAACGAGATCTAAGTGACAAAGAACAACAAACGGAATTAGTAATTACTAAAGAAATACCATTAATTACTAAAGTTTATCATATAGGTACAAAACCAAATGGGCTATCAAGAAAAGATGTAGTTGTTTCGGGTCATGCATATGATAGTAAAAGCAATGCTATAGAAGAAAAATCTGTTTCAATTTACAAAGATAATGAACTAGTTGCAGAGACTAATACTGATTTTGATGGTTATATGTTTACTCATTTAATCACAAATCAATCGTATATCTTGAAATCTGATGGATTCGAAGCTAAAATTACTCCCCTGCCTTATGGTGATCCGATAATTGAAAATATAAAGGGTCATTTTGAATTAGGAAGAAAATATTCAGATGATATGATTGACTACCATCTAAAAAGCAATGTAATTTATGTTAATGATGGTCGATATCAGAGCGAAAGTGACGATGGGAAAAAAGTAGTATTGTCTAAAGAAATTAATGCTAGAGTAGGTGATATTCTAATTATTCCACCATCTAAGATTTATGAGACTTCTAAAGCTATTAAGATTAATTCTATTAGCACTATTAATAATCAGTCAGTTATTGAATATAGTGTGCCATCATTGTACGAGGTTGTACAGAAAATCAATACAAAAGCTTGGTCGTCTAATATCAACCGTGCTACTTTCATTCCAGCTGAAGGAGTTACTGTAAAAAAAGCATCAAATACAGATCAAGGTTTATTTAGGAGTGTATCTCTTGAAGGATCTCTTCTATCAGCATCAGTCTCATTGACTGGTAAGAAGAAAAGTGATGATAAAAGCATCAAAGGAGCGCTATCATTCAATATTTCAGGTAAGGTTTGGTCAGATGCTGTCAATTTAAACTTCTGGACTCCTAAAATAGATTTTATGAATTTTGATATCAATAATGAATTGAGTTTTACTACAGAAGGTTCTTTAGAATTTAGTAAATCAGCAGAATGGAAAACAAGAGCTCCAGAAAGTATAGAAAAGAAATTAGGAGAATTGATTTTAGCTACACCAGTTACGGGGGTGACTGTAAATATTCCTATAATGCTTAAGATCTCTGTTGATGGGAGTATAAGTGTTTCAATATCAAGTACATATTCAATTCAAAACTCAATCAAATTTAAAAATGGGGTTCTTGAACCTAAGCATACTGCAGATCTTAAAAAGACTGTCACAGAATTCAAAGCTAAAGCCACAGTCAAAGTTGGTCCAGAAATAAAAGTAGAACCCAAAATATTAGGGATAGATACAGTTTCTGTTTCTGCTGATGCAGGGGTAGGAATAGATGCTTCGTTTTCGATGACTGGGGAAGAGTATGAGAAAAATCAAATTAATTATATTAAAAATAAATCATCTCTAAAATTATTCGTCAGAGAAATTGGTTATCTAACTTTAAAGGCTAAATTAGAAATTTTGGAGCAGCTTAAATCTTTGGGACTTCTCAAAGACTTGGAATTAGAGCCTGAATTAACATTATTTGATGGTGAATTAGAAGCTAAACTTTATGAGTCTGTTCAAAATTCAGAAACTATATTTATATTTGAAAAACTAACAAAACCATTCTACATACCTAATCTTATAGGAGGGTGGGGAACATCCATGAGAATTTCCAAAGATGGTAATATCATTGGAAAATTTCGTGACACGAATTGGTGGTACACTGGTCCGAATCATCCCAAAGGTCAAATGTTTATTTCTGACTTTACAGGTAAATTCAATAATCTAGATAAAGTTAATGACTATGAGTATAAGATGACATTAACTGATTTGGAATATCCTAAGGCCGGGGAAACAAAGTTTGTAAATGGTGTAAAAATTGATACATCTGTACCTCGAGGAATCGCAGATGAGAAATCCCCAGGAAAAGAATTTAATCTTTATTTGCCAGGTCACCCAGTTAAAGATTTGCCAGAAATAGTTCGTAATGAGATTCGTTATGTCGAAAATCGCATGCAGGAAAGGTTAACAAGGGCAGTAATTTTAAATAAAGATAAAGGAACGGTATTTGTAGAAAGTGATCAACCGATAAGAAAAGTGTCTGTTGAGGATGAACTTGCTATTAAAGAAATTATTAACAATGGTTATGCTTATCAATTTTCTAAACTAGTAAAATCTAAACCTGTTTTGAAGGCTGATTCTTTGTATGTGAGTCAGTTTATCCCAGGTGAATTAATAGATTATTACAATACATATAAAGGTGATAAAACCTATCAACTGGAAGATGTTATTAAAGCTTTACCCACGCCTGCTAAAAAAGTAAGTGTACCTTTGAAGTATTATACTGAGAAACAATGGCGTAAATTGGCTAATGATAAAAAATCTCCGATAGAATGGTTTTATTCACAAGCTGACAAAGCTTTCTATGAAGTTGCCAAAGGTGGTCGTGGCGGTGGATTTCCTCCATTGAGTATTGAATCAAGTGATAAATGGAAGGTATCAGATAATGGCATTGAAGTAAAAACTTATGTTAATTATGGGGTTAATACACCTTATCAGAAATACCTATTGAAGAAAAATAATAAGAAGTATGATGGAGGAATAAATAAAACTCCATACTATATCTCTAGTGTTACCAGATTATAATTAAAAAGACCTATATAGGGTAGCAGAAATCTGCATCTATATAGGTCTTTTTCTATTACTCACAATTGAAGGCTAACTTAGTTTCTACTGAATAAGCTTTTTAGGTCATAATAAAACACCCCTGTTCATAGTTTTACTAGATCTCAACAGGAGTGTTGTTTTTGCGTCTCAATTTATGTGTTCAGCACATATCTACTTTTCTAGTAACCAATCTATAATGTTTTTTTTCTCAATACCATTGTAATTTGCTGTTGGCTGAATCGTATCCATTGTTAATAGATATTTTGGGAATTGATCTTTTATGGCTTCTAGTGGTCTAAGTTCTCTGTCTAGTGTTTCTGGAGCAAGTGTTGTTTCACTGACTTGATAATAAGCGTAGTGGCCAAGATCAGTTACAACAACAAAATCAACCTCATATTTATCTAAATTACCAACATATACTTGTGAATATCTACGTCTCAATTCCAAATATACAATATTTTCCAAGATATGCCCAATGTCTTCTTTGTGGTCTGGTAATAAGAGATGTCGTAAACCTAAATCAACTGGATAATATTTTTCCAAACGTTGCAATAATGCTCTACCTTTTACATCAAAACGTGGAACGGAATAAAAAAGTAAACTGTCTGTCAAAGTTGTCAAATAATTTTCCAAAGTATTATGGGAGATTGAAACGTTTTGGCTGACAAGGGTATTACGAATCTTATTTGTTGATATTAAGCTACCTGTACTACTGAGAAGGGTTCGAACAATGCGCTCAATAATAGTAGGATTTGGATTTCCCAATCTAGTGACAATATCATTTAACAGTATTGAGTTATATATTCCTCTGAGATAGTCAATTTTTTCAGCGTAAGATGATGTTTGCAATAAGTAAGGGAAAGCACTAAAGAGATAATTGTTAAAAATTTCTGTTGTATTCAGATTCTCTGAGAGAGATTGACCTGATAGGTATTCTTCAAATGATAATGGAAGAACTTCTATCTCAACATAACGTCCAGTCAAGTTTGTAGCTAATTTGCTACTCATAAAGTAGGCGTTGGATCCAGTCAAATAGAGGTCAACATTTGGCAAGATGAATAGACTATCTGCTACTAGTTCAAATTTTTCAACATGTTGAATTTCATCTAAAAAGATATAGTATGTTTTCTCCCCAACTAACTGCTCTTTTATATAAGCGAATAATGTTTGAAAATGTCGCAGTTCATAATAACTCAGATCTTCAAAATTGATGGATATGATTTGATCTTCGTCTACCCCAGTTGCTAGTAACTCCTCTTTATAGAGTTGAAAGAGAACAGATTTACCAGCTCGTCTCACTCCACTCACAACTTTGATGATTTGTCGGTCACGATGTCTTCTTAAAAAATCTAAATAATGTGGTCTTTTAATATAGTTCATAATAGATACCTCAAAGATAGTATAATACAAATAGTAATTATTTTCAAATATTTAGAAATAATACTTAATTTGTTTAATTGTTTTCAATTTGTTATAAATAATATCTAGAACTATTTAAATATCTTCAGGATAGAAAACGAAATTGTCCTGGTACGAAGAAAATGTACATCATCTTTATGATACAGTATTTCGTCTTTCTCAACTACATAAGCTCCGAAAACTAAAAAAGTGATAACCCTTTGATAACCTCTCAATTTTTAAAAGGATTATATATGTAAAAATTGAGGATTTATCTCTCAAAATTACTTGATTTTAGTGATAATTTACCATAAATATCATGATGTAGAAAAAACCAAGTCTTAAGAAAGCTCGTAAAGCATCACAATTCTCAAAACGTTAATCAATACGATTATATCAACGTTTACAGACATTCAAGAATTTTCTCTTGGATGTCTTTTTTTGTTTAAAAATCAAGAATTCACCCCAAAATTTCCACCATTGATTTTTAGGGCAGAAACATGAAATATTTTTAATACATATTTTTAAAAATTCTCGATGTTATTTTTAGTATATAAGTTATAATATCTTTTGCTGAATTTTTACTAACCTGATCGTCAAAATACAAAAATACCCTCAAAAAGTGAGATTAAAAGTCTCATTTTTTGAGAGTAATTGTTGATGTAAAATAAAATTTATTTGACATAAGAGAGCATAATAACTAAAAAGTATACTTTATTTTATTTCTCTATATAATTACAAACATTATTAATCTGTTCGTAAATTTCTGTACCAAATTTTTTTTCAAAAAATGCACTTCCGACTGTAAAAGCCCAAGGATTTGCCTCCCTGACTTCATCTAAACGTTCATAACTATCAACACTTCCAGCCAAACAAACGGGAGCCTCTATAGCTTGAACAAAAGCATTGTTTAGTTTGACAGGATCACCTGTATATCGGTACCCTAGCAAGTCAAATCCGTAAACTCCTTTTGCTAGATATTCCTTTGCTTCAGCAATCATATCCTCGATAGAACCTTCTAGAATAGACGGGCGATTAGTAATTTGGCCAACAAATGGCATGTATTTCATGTTGTTTTCTTTGCAGAATTGATTGATTGAATCAAAGAAGACAGTTCCCATTAAAATATCACACCCACATTCTTTTGCAATTTTTGCCCCTTGAAGTCCACTTTCTTCATCATATTCAACAACTTCAAGAAAAGTAGTTTTACCGCAAGATTTCATTCTGGAGAACAGAGACTTCATTTCAGAAATAGGAAGAGTTTTTTCTTTAAATCCCCAATACTGAGCTTTAGAGTTTTTACATGATTCGAAAATTTCACTAGCATTTTCAACTGTGTGATCATTATGTGTCAGCATAACGATTAATTTAGGTGTGGTGTTCATAATAGTTCCTTTTATCTTGAATCTAAGTCTTTTTTTGATAGTAGAATTTTTAGATTATTATTTCATCATTTCAGTGGGAATGAGCTTCGGATCATACATGACTTTTGAATGATTTTTCAAAATAAGCTCTTTTTCCAAAGTTTGTTCAGTTATTCTATCTACTTTTTCACGATAAATCATGGAGTTACGATAGTAATGTTCCCCTTCTTTTTTGAAATGATGATTTTCTTCGACAATTTGGTAAGTGAATGGGAATTGGGATTCACTTCTTAATTCGCCGAAGAGAATCTCATTTTCAGTCCATGTTCTCAATTGAATAAGTTGATCAGTATTATTTTTAAAACGATAGTCCTGATGATTATATTGTACAGAAGTTCCATTTGCAAATGGTTTTCGTTTTCCTTTATCTGGATCTAGTGCATCTGAATGCGTATGAAACTCCGTAATTTCCATTGGACTATGAACAATTAATAGATGAAGTAGATTAGCTAGGTTGCAGAGTCCGCCGCCAATTCCAGGTTCTACTTTACCATTAATAATTACTCTTCCTTCTAGGTATCCTTTTCTCTTAGTTGTATTTCCGACTAAACTCCAAAAAGAAAATTCTTCACCAGGAAAAATCATAACATGATTCAAGGTTTGTGCTGCAATATTGATATTAGTTGCTTTTCCTTTTTGAAGATTGATATCAATACCGGGACCACGCTTAATCAACTGAGTAGAGAATGATGAAATCAAGTTAGGTAGAAGTTTTTCTTGACGAACTTTCGAAAATTTCTTGCCCTGCTTTAAGTTTTGGAGATGTCGTTTTAGATTTTCTTTTTTTAAAGAAATTTTATATGTAGTGGGACTAATTTCACAAAATAGTAGATCCTTATTCCAAAAAACCATGTTGCTTCTCCTTTTTAATCATATCTAAACTTCTATTTTTTTGTCTCAAAAATGGGTAAGTATATAGTATTAATTTTTCAACCCATCGTTTTTTACCAATTCCGCCTTCTTTAGGATCATATAAAAAATCAACTAAGATAGTGGGGATATTTGCCCGACTAGCTCCCAGAACATCTGTAAAAAGTTGATCTCCAATCATAATTGTTTCAAATGGTTTTAGCTGCATCATGTCAAGAGCTTTTTTAAAATTTTTAGGATTTGGTTTTTCAGAAAGAGGAATAAAAGGCACAGATAAGTGGTGATTAAATTGTGATATTCTTTCTTCGTCGTTGTTTGATAAAAGAAAAATTTGAAAACCAATGGCTTTGAGATTTTGAAATAGTTCAATAACTTGTTCTGTGGCGGGGGCGCCATGCATCACAAGAGTTTGATCGATATCAAAAATTAATCCTTTAAAACCAAGTTGATATAATATTTGATAGGGGATATCAAAAACAGTTTTTGCTCGTGCTGCTGGCATGAATGGAAACATATTGTGTAAAGCCTTTCATTGAATATGTAACAATAATTCTAGCATATATATAGAACAAGGTCAATACCACTATTAAGTGTGTAGCAGAAATAGATATTCCTAGTAGACAACCGTCCACTTTTTTTATATAATAAAACTAAACCGTATTGGTTGAGTTTTAAAAATATGGATTCAAGCATCGATTAGTCTTTCTAAGGGAGATAATGTCCATTAAATCATCATAATAGGAGGTGAAGTATGTATCAGCCAGAAAAATTAAAGGATCGGAGGAAAGAGTTAAAATTGACACAGAAGGAAATTGCAGAGCAACTTGGGATTAGTTTCCAGGCTTACTCAGCTTGGGAACGTGGAATCAAAGAACCGTCTAAGGAGAAGGTAGCCCAGCTAGAGAACATTTTAAAAGTACCCAAAGGATATTTTACTCAGATCGAGATTGTCCGTCTCTACCATAGCCTCTCCAAGCAAGGGCAGGAGAAGGTTGTTCTCTATGCTCGCAACCTATCTCAAGAGGAGCAAGCCCAGAAAGTGACAGCTATGCCAGAGCGCCTCTACGAGTACCGTGTTTATGAACGCATGTCAGCAGGGATTGGGGCTTCAGTCTACGATGATCAGAATTTTGATACGGTTTACTTTAATGAGGAGTTGGCCCATGATTTTGCGTCATGGGTGTCTGGGGACTCCATGGAACCTAAATACCAAAATGGTTCAGTAGCTCTGATTCGAGAGACAGGATTTGACTATGACGGGGCGGTTTATGCAGTGGTTTGTAACAACCAGACCTATATCAAACGGGTCTATCGGGAGGAAGGTGGCTTGCGTCTGGTCTCTATCAATCCTAAATACAAGGACATTTTCATTTCCTATGAGGAAGATCCTCGGATTGTAGGGATTATCGTTGGGAATTTTGTGCCAATGGAGGGCTAGCCTATGGGCTACTTTGATTATTCTAGAGAGCCCAAAAGTGATATTGCCTTTGTCGATATGAAATCTTTTTATGCTAGTGTCGAGTGTGTGAAAAGGGGCTTACATCCGCTGAAGACCTCGCTTTGTGTCATGAGTCGAGCAGATAATTCGACTGGTCTTATCCTAGCTTCCTCTCCCATGTTTAAGAAGATTTTTGGCAAGTCCAATGTTGGTCGGGCCTATGATCTGCCTTTTGATATCAAAACGCGCAAATTTTCCTACTATAATGCTAGAAAGCAAGGGCTACCTACCGACTCAGACTATGTTCGCTACATAGAAGATTGGGCTCAAGTGACCTTGATTGTCCCTCCTCGAATGGACGAGTACATTGCAGTCAATATGGAAATCCAGCGAATCTTTCAGAATTATGGCAGTCCAGATGATATTTATCCTTACTCTATCGATGAGGGCTTTATTGACCTAACTAGTTCGCTCAACTATTTCATCCCAGATAAGATTCTCTCTCGCAAGGACAAGCTGGATGTGCTTTCTGCTCGTATTCAGAGGGATATTTGGAGGCAGACAGGGATCTACTCTACAGTGGGCATGTCCAATTCCAATCCCTTACTGGCTAAGTTGGCTCTGGATAATGAGGCCAAGCACACTCCGACTATGAGAGCCAATTGGTCTTACCAGGATGTGGAAGAGAAGGTTTGGGCCATTCCCAAGATGACCGACTTTTGGGGGATTGGCAGGCGGATGGAGAAACGCTTGCATGCTCTGGGTATTTTTTCCATCAAGGAATTGGCAACCAGCAATCCAGACCAGCTACAGAAAGTTCTCGGTCAGGCTGGTCTGCGTTTGTGGTTTTATGCTAATGGGATTGATGAGAGCAATGTTCATAAGCCCTATAAAGCCAAATCCCAAGGTTTGGGAAATTCTCAAATCTTGCCGAGAGACTACGTGAAGCTACGAGATATCGAAATTATTCTTCGAGAAATGGCGGAGCAGGTGGCTATTAGACTGAGAAGGGCGGGCAAGAAAACAACCCTTGTCTCTATCTATGTCGGTTTCTCTAAACAGGAAATCAGACCCTCTATACACACACAAATGAAGGTCGAACCGACCAATAATACAGCTGTCTTAACGGACTATGTTTTGAAGTTATTTCATAATAAATACACTTCAGGAGCAGTCAGAAGTGTCGGAGTAAACTATTCAGGATTTGTGGATGAGTCCTTTGGCTTGATTTCCCTCTTTGATGATGTTGACAAGTTAGAAAAAGAAGAAAGGCTCCAGGCGGCTATTGACTCTATTCGGGAGGAATTTGGTTTTACTTCTCTCTTAAAAGCCAATGCACTGGAAGAAGCCTCTCGGAGTCTTGCTAGAAGCAAGCTGATTGGGGGGCATTCTGCTGGAGGATTAGATGGATTAAAATGATTGATCGTTCTTATTTACCCTTTCAATCCGCTCGAGATTATCAAGATCCAGGGATGCAGAAGTGGATGGGATTTTACCTCTCAGAACACACCAGCTCGCTCAGTGAAGAAAAAAATCGGGTTGATTTTTCGACGGATTTGACTCCAGATGAGAAGTTGCACTTGCTTTCTCAGCTTTATGTTGGCCAACTTAGGGGAAGTTTTGTGCTAAAGGAACAGAAGCAGAAAACCACTATCATTGGTGTGGTGAGAGAGTTATCGCCTCAGACTCTATCTATTAGGACAAACGAGGGATATAGGTTGATAGATGTTGCAGATATCCTAGAAATTCGGCTGTGGGAGGAGGGAGTTTATGACTAGAAAAGAGCTGTATGAAAACAAACTGCAGATGGATTACTTTTCAGATAACTATATTCGTTTTGAAGAGGATTTTCAAAAATACTCTGCCATGAATGTACCTCTGACTTTCTTGATTGATGACATCCTACGAACCATGGCGATGAATCAGAAAAACTACTTTGTCTTAAACAAGGAGAATGCCAAGGATGGGAGGGAGCATCGCTTTTATTTTAGGGTGGTGACTGAAAAAGAGTGTACCAGAAATAGAACCTATGTATATGTTGGTGTTAAAAATAGTGACCAGTAGATTTGGTAGGAGATGAACTCGTTTTTTGGTGTACCCCATTGCAGCTATCTGAAGAGGACTTGCAGAAGCTTATTATGGTCTTTCTGATGAAATCGGACAAGAAGCCCTATCTTTTTTAGATAATCGTTTACTTAAAATTGTTGTTGAATTTGAAAATACTTATCCCAAGTAATCATTCTGTTTTATATATACTAAGACATCCATAGAAATTTATGGATGCTTTTTAATTTGTAGATAGAAAAAGAGAAGACCGGCTGGTCTTCTCTTGGGGGAACTAGAATCATTGAAAAGAATTAAGTAAAGATTTTAATTAGTCTTTGAAATTCTTTTGGAAGATGAGTAGAGACAATACTGAAGTAATAGCAGCCAAGAATAAGAAGGCATTTGCTTCTTGCTCTCCAGTTTCTGGGAGTTGTTTTTCCTTGTCTTGTTTAACTGTAGTAGCAACAGGTGCTTTTTCATCTTTTCTTGGTGAATCTTCTGTTACAACTGCAGGAGCTGGTTTTTCAGTTTCTCTAGGTAGAACATACTCAGGGAGAGTCACAACTGGTGGTACCTCTGTTCCTACAGAACTTTGTTTAGTTCCGACTTCAATCACTCTATCTAGAGCTGGAGTTGATTTGGTTTGGACTACCTTGCGATTGCTACCTTCCACTTCGACATACTCAATTAGCAGGCCGTCTTTCCCTTCTGCTAGAACTTTCTCTTTTCCTTTATCTAAGTTTGGATTTTCGTGACGGATAGTCTTGAATGGTACTGCCTTCTTGACAATATCCAAACTTGGAAGTTTAAAGACAAGGTCCTTAACTCCCTCTTCAGGACTTGAAGAAGTAATTGGTTTTTCAGGTTCTTTTGGTAGAAGGTACTCAGGGAGAGTCACAACTGGTGGAGTATCTGTTCCTACAGAACTTTGTTTAGTTCCAACTTCAATCACTCTGTCTAGAGCTGGAGTTGATTCAGTTTGAACTACCTTACGATTGCTGCCATCTACTTCGACATACTCGATTATAGCACCATCTTTCCCTTCTGCTAGAACTTGTTCTTTCCCTTTGTCTAATTGTGGATTTTCGCGACGGATCGTCTTGAATGGTACTGCCTTCTTGACAATATCCAAACTTGGGAGTTGGAAGGTAAGCTCTTTAACTCCTTCTTCAGGAATTGAAGAAGTAATTGGTTTTTCAGGTTGTTTCGGTTCAACTGGTTGTTCTGGCTGGCTAGGTTGCAATTGCTTGATTTGTTCAAGAGCGTTATTGAGGGCTTTGTTGACATCTTCTTGAGTCTTAGCCTCTTGAATAGCTGCGATTGCTTTGTCAGTAATTTCAACTAATTTCTTCTTAGCATCGTTGTTGGCACCAAGCTCAGCCACTTTTTTCTCGATAGCTTCAGTCAAGCTAGCCATAGCCTTATCATAATTGATTTCAGGCTGTTCAGGTTGTTTTGGTTCAACCGGTTGTTCTGGTTGGCTAGGTTGTAATTGCTTGATTTGTTCAAGAGCATTGTTGAGGGCTTTGTTGACGTCTTCTTGAGTCTTAGCCTCTTGAATAGCTGCGATTGCTTTATCAGTAATTTCGACTAATTTCTTTTTAGCCTCATTGTTAGTACCGAGTTCAGCCACTTTTTTCTCGATAGCTTCAGTCAGGCTAGCCATAGCCTTATCATAATTGATTTCAGGCTGTTCCGGTTGTTTTGGTTCAACTGGTTGTTCTGGTTGGCTAGGTTGCAATTGCTTGATTTGTTCAAGAGCGTTATTGAGGGCTTTGTTGACATCTTCTTGAGTCTTAGCCTCTTGAATAGCTGCGATTGCTTTGTCAGTAATTTCAACTAATTTCTTCTTAGCATCGTTGTTAGCACCAAGTTCAGCTACTTTTTTCTCGATAGCTTCAGTCAGGCTAGCCATAGCCTTATCATAATTGATTTCAGGCTGTTCCGGTTGTTTTGGTTCAACCGGTTGTTCTGGACTTGTTTCGTCTCCAGGTTTTTGGTAATTTTCGTCTTTGCTAAGAATATCTTGCAAAGCAGTGACTGTTGACATCACATCTTGTACATTTACCGTATCAGAACTTAATTGTGCAGTGAGTTTATCAAGATTAGACTTGAACGCTTGGCGTGCAGTTGTAGTATCTTTCAATCCAGCAGGATTAAAGTTAGATAAATCTTCTTTCCATTTAGAGATAGATTGAAGGATTTCTGCTTTGCTGTATAGCTCGCTTCCTTCGCCTTTTGTAATGAATTGATCCACTTGCATACCGATATTTTTGGTCAAATCATTTTTTTCAGGGTCTAGTTGGAGTGTTACTGCGTGCAAGTTTTCATCAAGTCCTTTTAGGCTGACTAGAGTCTGGTCACCTTGGCGTTGGGCAGCGTGACCGCTAAAGTATTTCTTGCCATCAATAGTTGAAGCATTTCCCATACCATCTTGGTAAGGAATTTCTTTGCCATCTAAGAAGACCTTGTAGATACCATGACCTGGGTCAACAAATCCTTTGATTTCTAATCCTGTTCCATAGAAATAAGCAGTCACAGTTGTCTTCTTCTTCTGATCCTCTGTCAGATGTCCAAATGATACCCATGATTCAGTGTTTTGGTATTTACCAGAAGAGTTGGTTTCGTGTCTCCAGCCAGAACTGTAATCTAATTGACTAGCTTGGTCGTCGTAATTTGTCTGATCTTTCTTCAATAGATCAGCTTTCATTACTCGAATAGTTGCGTCGGTAGCAAAACCGAGTAGGGCACCATCAGACGCAGAAGTGAGTTTTGCTTTGAAATCAAAGATTGAGTCAGCTTGTTCGGTGAAGTCAATCGTTGGGATGGTAACAGTCTTTTCTGTTTCGCCATCTGCAAAGGTCACATCTTGAGTTGTATCTTGGTAAACCTTACCGTGAACACCTGTTCCAGGTTCTGTGATGAAGCGAACAGTAGCAGCTCCCTTGCTTCCACCAACACGCTTAATTGTAACAGTAACAGGTTTTCCTTTTTCGACATCGTAAGAAGTTGCTTCAAGCTCAAACATACCCTTGCTGTTATTGTTTAGAGTGTAGATTCCTTCTGTAGCAATAGGTTCACCCGTTTTGTTAACGAGAGTAATAGTGTGTTCTCCAGGTGCTAAATCACCAGTTTCGTAAACTTTTTGGCTACGTTTACGGCTACTGTTCTTGGTTTGTACATCTGCAACTTTTTGACCATCCACGTATACAGACATTTCACCATGGTTTGGATCTACTGTTGATACGACGTAAGCCTTGGTTCCTGTGAAACGATAGGTGACTTTGGCATCTTTCTTGTTGGTCCACATAGAAGTACCGCGAATACCTTCTGACTCGTTGTACCAAGTTGTACCTTCTTTGTCAGCTGTTGTATTTGAGTGGTATTCTAGTCCAAGAGGATATCCATCATTCTTTTCGATAGTGCTTGGAGTTTTATAGACTGAGAAGTTGGTTAGGATTGGTGTGGCTTGTGAGCCAGTAATCGTAACTCGAATTTTTTGTGCTTCTACAGGTTGACCTTGAATCAAACGACGATAACCTACGGTTGAACCTTCACCATATGGAACCCAGCGTCCGTTGATTTCGACTTCAATTTTGAATCCAGAAATACGTTGCCCTTTAGCAATATCTTCCTTGAGTTCAACGACGTCAAAGCGTCTCTTTTGTCCCAAATCGACTGTGAAGCTACCTGTTGTGGCATCATTTGAAAGAGCCCAGCTAGTATCATCTTTACCGTCTGTAAGGTGGCTTTCTTTGTAGAGATGGTTCTGACGAGTCGAGCTTGCTGTTACAGTTGCTCCTTTGGCAAAGTCAGTCGCATACATTTGATCTAGAGTCGCTTTGAATTCTTTCAAGCGAGCCACGTCAGCATCTGCGAATTTACCTTCTTTGTTTGGTGGAATGTTGAGAAGAAGTGGCGTTCCACGACCAACAGACTTGAAGTAGATATCCATCAATTCTTTGAGGGATTTTGGTTGCTGGTTATCGTGGTAGAACCAGCCAGAGCGGATGGAAACATCTGCTTCTCCTACAGAGTACATATCTCCGTCAGGGTCACCGTGGTTAAGGTATTCGTTCTTAACATTTTCGGTGATGTTTGCCTTCTTGACCTTATGCCATACAGGGTCACCGGCGATACCACGCTCATTTCCAATCCAACGGATACTTGTTGGTTCGGCAGAGAAGATAGCGATATCTCCTTCAGCTTCCTTGATGTATTTGAACCACTCATCAAAAGTGTAGGTTACTTTTTGGGCACCGCTACCGCGTGCTCCATCCATCCAGACTTCGATAAATTTACCCTTATTACCGTATTTTGGATTACCAAGGATTTCTTTTAGTTGATTGAGGTAGTATTCGTTGTATTCTTTTTGAGTAGCTACCTTATATTTAGGGCTATTAACATCCCATGGTGATAGGTAAACACCCATGTTCATATCGTATTTAGTAGCCGATTTAGAGATTTCTTCTAAAAGGTCACCCTTTCCATCTTTCCATGGGCTTGCAGCTACGGTATGATTTGTATATTTAGATGGGTAAATAACGAAACCATCGTGGTGTTTGACAACCATAATAGTTCGTTTAAAACCGGTTTCCTTTAGAGTACGGATCCATTGATCTGTATCTAAGTTAGTTGGATTGAAGTTTTTAGGATCTTCATTTCCATGTCCCCATTCAGAATTAGTATAAGTATTCATACCATAGTGGATGAAGGCAGCTAATTCTTCCTTGTGATAATCAAGTTGAGCCTTGCTTGGAAGCGGACCGTGATTTCCGATTTCTGTTTCTTTATCTTCTGGATGAGCAGCAGGTAAAACAGTTGAAGTCGGATTAGAGCTATCAGAGATTTTTTCGTATTCAAAGACGACATCATTCACACCCTTGTGCTGGATGCTGGCTTCTAAGCGTGGAGTGATTGCGCGGTAGCCTGCGATTTCTTTTGCTTCAAAAGTGTTTACAAAAGAAACATCGTATTCTTTTCCGTCATTATTATCAGTAACAACATCTGCTAATTCTTGCTCTGAGCCTTTCAAACGATAATGAATGGCAAATGAACCTTTATTCACTTTATAAACCACCTTGATGACCCGTGTTCCTGGAGCTGTTTTGCTGACGACGTTGTAGGTCCACTCATCTTTGAGTTGTTTGTTGATTTCGACGCCATCAATAGAGACAATCTGGTATTTCTCTTGATTTTTTGTATAGAAGTCAGTCTTAGCGATTTCTTTTTTGAAGTTATAATCAAAAGCTGTTCCAACTTCAGTTTTTTCAACAAAAGTATCATCAGTTTTGATTGGATTACCAGTTTCATCTACGTGTTGAACAACTACACGTCCGTAATCGATTCCTTTAATGAGTGTCGCAACACCATTTTCATCGAAAGAATATTGATTTTCGCCAATAACAGCAGTTTTATTTCTGAACATTTCTCCTTCAGGAGTAAAGTAATATCGTTTCCCATTATCACCTTGGTACCAACCTTTGACACCATATTTAGCGATAATATCTTTTACCCATTTTACTTGCTCGGGTGAGAGGACGATTCCGCCACCGAAGCGGTCTTTGTCAGGGATGCCGTTTTCAATTGTGCCGTGTTGGTGAACACCGACTACTTTACCATCACCGTTGATAATACCAGCACCTGAAAGGCCTGAAACAGAAGTCATATGATAGGTGATGCCTTTTGAGCCTTTATCATCATAATTATCAACAGATTTCACGACACCATCAGCCTTGTAAAGTTGACCAGCTACAATTGGTTTTTTGAGCTCAGGTGAGCTTGAGTCAGTTGGATACCCAATCGTGCTAACAGGGTCCCCTGGTTGATAGGTTTTGTTTTCTGCCAAAGGAACAAAGGTAGCAGCTTTATTTGGACTAGCGATTTGAAGAGGAACAGGTGCTACAACAGCAGCCAAGTCATTTTGATATCCTTTTCCAAATTCTTTCTTGTTCCAAAAATGAATATCTTCTTCTTTGAATAGAGTAGTATTACCCGTTACAGGTTGAGAATTGCGAACAGCAGAATTAGAACCGAGGTTATAGTAAAACTTAGCAGAATCTCCACCTCGAATATGTCCTTCTTTTGTATCACGGTTTGATTCTAAAAAGTTGTGGGCAACAGTCAAGATGACATTTGGTGCCACAAAAATACCAGAACCAGACACGATATAGCGTTGGGAACCACCATTGTAAATAGTGTAAATCATACTAGCAGCAGTAGCAGGTTGTCCTTCATAAGGGACGTGCTTCAAATCTAGACCACCGTTGATAATTGCACGATTACCATTTTCAGCTTCTTTTGGAAGTTCTTCCTTGTTTTTTAGAATGCTTTCTGTCTCAACTTTAGGACTATCCTTCTTGTCTACGATTGCTGAAGTATCTATGTTTTTCACGGGTGCATCAGGATAAGCTTGATCGTGGATTTCTTCAGGAAGCAAGTCAGTAGTTTTAGTTTCTGCTACAGTCTTCTCTTCTACTGGTTTAACAGTTTTTTCTGCTTTCTCTGCTTGCTCTGACTCTTGAGGTGTAGAAATTACAGGACTTTCATTTTTGGTTTCTGGTTTGGTTTTTTCAACTTCGGCCAATTTTTCTACATTTGGTTGAGAGCTTGTAGTTTCAATTTTTGCTTCGTCAGCTAGTGCTGTACCAGATGCAAAAAAAGCGAGTCCGACCATAACCGAAGCAACTCCAACGGTTAATTTTCTGATGCTAAAAGTTTGCTCTTTTTCAAAAAGGTATCGATTCATAATGTACTCCTAGTTTGAATCAAGACAGTCAGCTACTGTCTGAGCCCAAGTATGACTTGGAAACGATTTTCTTTAGCGATAGTTAGATTTTGTGCAATAGTTTGAGACTAATTACCCCCTCTGTTTAAGCGCTTTCATTTTAGAATAAAAAAATTAAAATTGTTATCTTAATCTTTAAAATAACCTAAAAACCTTAACATAACAAATATACTAAATTGTTCCAAGAAATGCAATAGAGAAAGTAAACCTAATTTAAAGAAATTCTTTCACTTTTTAAAGAAAAAAATACATCCTTTCAAGAATTAAACTGAATGAAAGAATGTATTCAAAAAAAGTCAGAGTAATTTTTGTATCGCCTCTTCAATTTGTTTTGGGTCTGTTTTTGAAGAAAAGCGTTCAAAAACCTGCCCATCTCGACCGATGAGAAACTTAGCGAAATTCCATTCGATTCGTTTTCCTAGTGGACCAGATTTCTGGTCTTTCAACCAAACATATAGAGAATCTGCTTCTTTGCCGTTGACCTTGATCTTGGCAAAACGTGGGAAGGTGGTCTGATAATGTAGGCTACAGAAGGCGTTGATTTCCTCTGCGCTACCTGGTGCTTGTCCCATAAACTGATTGCAAGGGAAGTCTAAAATCTCAAATCCCTGATCTTGATAGCGGTCATAGAGTTCTTGGAGTCCTTGGTACTGGGGCGTTAAACCACATCCGGTAGCAGTATTGACAATCAAGAGAACCTTACCACGATAGGCATCTAGTGAGATTTCTTGCTTGTCTTGGTTTAAGACTAAAAAATCGTAGATTGAGGTCATTGTTTGCTTTTCTCCTTCTGGTTGGTATGTTTAGGAGTTTTTTCCTCCTGTAGGGATAGAAATCCGTAGGTCAGAGTTCCAAAAATGCTACCGATAATCAGGCCATACATCAGTAAAGGAACACTTTTATCGAATTGCATGAGGAGCTTCACAAAATCTGAAAGGGACATCTGCTGAACGAAGACTTTATGAAAGATGAGTAGGATAAAGAGGCCAATCTGAAGACCGATAAACACCACCCAGCTTCGGAATTTGATTTGGCTCTTGCTGTAGGTTTTAAGGATGATTTCTGACTTGTCATCTTTTTCCAAGTGGAGTTCTTTGACGGCTCTTTGAGTTTTTAAAGTAATGAAAAAAATGAGTCCAGAGTAAACGTAGGGCATGGCATAGCGAACGGCTTCTATGAAGCGTCCAAATAACAGATAAAACAAGAAGAGGAAGAAGGAAGAATAAACGATTTGGACCATGGAACGGGCACAAGCCTTGTAGATAATCTCTTGCCGGCATTCATCAAAAGGGCCTTGGATGTGAAAGAGATTTCGGAGTAGGCGAGTGGTTAAGTCTTCTTTTTTCATGATAGTAACCTCCTAAATGAGCGGTTTTACTGACTTTCTTTTACAAATTGATAGAGATGATAAAGATAAGTGATTGAAGAAATGCTCGCGATAGTAAGCAGTAAATAATATTTCCAATTGCCTGATATGAGCATCAGTTGTGGCAAAGATAAAATCATAAAGCATAGTGCTAAGTTGAGTATACGTGTTTTTGGGGAGTCAATCTTTAGATAGGTTAGTCCTTTATTAAGTCCTGGAAAAAAGACTAGCACGAGGAATATCTCTCTGATTGGCAAGTTCCCTGAAACGATGATGAAGATGAGCAGAGAAGCAAACAAAAGATGATAGGTAAGTAAAGTTATTAGTGATTTCATAGGGCACCTCCTAATCCTCATCTTGATTTTTCTTAGCTTTAGCAATGCGACGGGAGATGAGGAACTGTATGCTTGCTCCGAAGAAGATAGAACCGAGAATGCTTGATACACCATTTCTTATAGTGAGGAGAGAATGAAAATAGTCCTGACCTTCACCTATGAGTATACTGAGAAGAGGAGTTATAAAAAACATCCATAGACCAAAGAACAAACCTGCTTTAAGACCTGGGTAGTATAGTTGCTTGCTTTCTTTCTCATTCAGCATATCTGGATCAATAGCTGTAATCCCTGTTTTTTTCATTTGGTAGGTGACATAGCCAGCAGCGATGAGGGCAATCACTAGAATCAGAGGAGGATAGATTAGAGCCACTTCTTGAGGGTATTTATAGGCCAGAAGGAGTGGAATAAGATTTCCGAAAATCATCAGATAAAAGAGGACGATAAAGACTTGGTTACCGATACGATCGGCCTCACGCCGTTTGTATTCGTCAAGGGGACCAGAAATACCGTATGTGCGTTTGATGAGTTTTTCAGTGAAGGTTTCTTTTTTCATGAGTTGGCTCCTTTTTTAAAAATCATCCTCCCAAAAGAGACTGTTTAGGTCAGTTTGGAGGCTGCGGGCGAGATTGAGACAGAGTTCCAGGGTTGGATTGTACTTGTCGTTTTCAATCATATTGATGGTCTGTCTCGAGACACCGATATCCTTGGCTAGCTCGAGCTGGGAAATGCCCAGTTCCTTGCGAAATTCTTTCACACGATTCATCTGGACTCCTTTCTGATTTGTGTCGCATATATTTGACTATATTATATTCTTCTATGAAATAGATGTCAAGCATATTTGACATATTTCTTAAAGAAATCTTACTTGTTTTTGGTCTATTTGTCTGACTAGTGCAAGCTAGTCAGATTTGTGGTAAAATAGATAAGATATGACAAAAGAATTTCATCATGTAACGGTCTTACTCCACGAAACGATTGATATGCTTGATGTGAAACCTGACGGTGTTTACGTTGATGCGACCTTGGGTGGAGCAGGCCATAGCGAATATTTATTAAGTAAATTAAGTGAAAAAGGCCATCTCTATGCCTTTGACCAGGACCAGAATGCCATTGACAATGCGCAAAAACGTTTGGCACCTTACATTGAAAAGGGGATGGTGACTTTTATAAAGGATAACTTCCGTCATTTACAGGCACGTTTGCGCGAAGCTGGTGTTCAGGAAATTGATGGAATTTGTTATGACTTGGGAGTGTCTAGTCCTCAATTGGACCAGCGTGAGCGTGGTTTTTCTTATAAAAAGGATGCGCCACTGGACATGCGGATGAATCAGGAAGCTAGTCTGACAGCTTATGAAGTGGTGAACCACTATGACTATCATGACCTGGTTCGTATTTTCTTCAAGTATGGTGAGGATAAGTTTTCTAAACAGATTGCGCGTAAGATTGAACAAGCACGTGAAGTCAAGCCAATCGAGACAACGACTGAGTTGGCAGAGATCATCAAGTCGGCTAAGCCTGCTAAGGAACTCAAGAAGAAGGGCCATCCTGCCAAGCAGATTTTCCAAGCTATTCGGATTGAAGTCAATGATGAACTGGGAGCTGCAGATGAATCTATCCAGCAGGCTATGGATATGTTGGCTCTAGATGGTAGAATCTCAGTGATTACCTTCCATTCACTAGAAGACCGCTTGACCAAGCAATTGTTCAAGGAAGCTTCAACGGTTGAAGTTCCAAAAGGCTTGCCTTTCATCCCAGATGATCTCAAGCCCAAGATGGAATTGGTATCCCGTAAGCCCATCTTGCCAAGTGCAGAAGAGTTAGAAGCAAACAACCGCTCGCATTCAGCTAAGTTGCGCGTGGCCAGAAAAATTCACAAGTAAGAGGAAAAAATGGTAGATAAGAAAGAAACAACCAGTCAATTCTTGCAGAATCGTATAAAAAAATTCTCACGTGTGGAGAAGGCTTTTTATCTTTCCATCGCTTTTACGGCTCTCGTTTTAGCAGTGAGCATTATCTTTATGCAGACACGACTCTTGCAAGTGCAAAGTGATTTAACAAAAATCAATGCGCAGATAGAGGAGAAGAAGACAGAGCTGGATGATGCTAAGCAGGAAGTGAATGAATTGATTCGTTCCGAGCGCTTGAAAGAAATTGCAGATAAAAAAGATTTGAAATTGAATAATGAAAATATCCGAACAGCGGAGTAAGATATGAAATGGACAGAAAAAATAACCCGATTTGCGATAAAAAATCGTAAATCTCCAGCAAAAAACCGTAGGATAGTTGGCAAGTATCTCAGCTTTTTAGCTGTTGCCCTTTTCGGCCTCTTTTTGGCCAATTTTGCTTATATTATCGCAAAAGGTAATATATTTGGTACTGACTTGGTAAAAGAGGCTAAAAAGGTTCACCAAACAACCCGAACAGTTCCTGCCAAACGTGGGACTATCTATGACCGAAATGGAGTGCCTATCGCTGAAGATGCGACCTCTTATAACGTGTATGCTGTTATTGATAAAAAATACAAGTCAGCAACTGGAAAAATTCTTTATGTAGAGGATTCGCAGTTTAATAAGGTAGCTGAAATCTTCCATAAGTATTTGGACATGGATGAAGCTTATGTGAAAGAGCAACTGGCTCAACCAAATCTGACCCAGGTTTCCTTTGGTGCAAAAGGAAATGGGATTACCTATGCCAATATGATGGCTATTAAAAAAGATTTAAAAGATGCTAGTGTGGAAGGGATTGACTTTACAACTAGTCCTAATAGAAGCTATCCTAATGGTCAATTTGCATCATCCTTTATTGGTTTAGCGCAACTCCATGAAAATGAGGATGGTAGTAAGAGTTTGTTAGGAACATCTGGTCTGGAGAGTTCGTTAAATACTATTCTTGCTGGGACAGACGGTATTATTACCTATGAAAAAGATCGTGTAGGAAATATCGTACCAGGTACTGAAGAAGCATCTCAACAAACAATAGACGGAAAAGATGTTTATACCACGATTTCCAGTCCTCTTCAATCCTTTATGGAAACCCAAATGGATGCTCTTCAAGAAAAGGTTAAAGGTAAATATGTGAATGCAACACTTGTAAGTGCTAAGACAGGTGAAATTCTTGCAACAACACAGCGCCCGACATTTGATGCAGATACTAAGGAAGGGCTTACCAAAGACTTTGTTTGGCGAGACATTCTCTATCAAAGCAATTATGAACCTGGTTCAACAATGAAAGTTATGACTCTAGCCTCTTCCATTGATAACAATACTTTCTCAGGTGGTGAATATTTCAACAACAGTAAATTGGAAATAGCAGATGCTACTATTCGAGATTGGGATGTTAATGATGGTTTGACGACTGGTGGGATGATGACTTTCTTACAAGGTTTCGCTCACTCCAGTAATGTTGGAATGAGTCTACTTGAACAAAAAATGGGAGATGCTACTTGGTTGGATTATCTAAACCGCTTTAAGTTTGGGGTGCCGACGCGTTTTGGTCTGACTGATGAGTATTCAGGTCAATTGCCTGCAGATAATATTGTTAATATTGCCATGAGTGCATTTGGTCAGGGGATTTCTGTAACGCAGACCCAGATGCTACGTGCTTTTACAGCCATTGCCAATGATGGGGTTATGTTGGAACCGAAATTTATAAGTGCTATTTATGATACTAACAATCAGTCTGTACGAAAGTCTCAAAAAGAGATTGTAGGAAAACCTGTTTCCAAAGAGGCAGCAAGCACAACTCGAAATCACATGATCTTAGTTGGAACGGATCCTTTTTACGGGACCATGTATAATCATCTAACAGGGAAACCAATCATAACAGTTCCCGGACAAAATGTGGCAGTTAAGTCAGGTACTGCTCAAATTGCGGATGAGAAAAATGGAGGATACTTAGTTGGTGCAACTAATTATATATTTTCAGTTGTATCAATGAATCCGGCGGAAAATCCTGATTTTATCTTATATGTGACTATTCAGCAGCCTGAGCATTATTCAGCTGTCCATTTGGGAGAGTTTGCCAATCCTATTTTAGAACGAGCTTCAGCTATGAAAGAATCTCTCAATCTTCAATCTCCTGCTAAGAATTTAGATCAAGTGACGACAGAATCTTCGTATGCAATGCCTAGTATCAAGGACATTTCACCTGGTGATTTGGCGGAAACCTTACGCCGAAACATTGTTCAGCCAATCGTTGTTGGTACTGGAACAAAGATTAAAGAGTCTTCTGTAGAAGAAGGAAAAGATCTTGCACCAAACCAACAAGTTCTCCTTTTATCTGATAAGGTAGAAGAAATTCCAGACATGTATGGCTGGAAAAAAGAGACTGCTGAGACATTTGCTAAGTGGTTGGATATTGAATTGGAATTTGAAGGTTCAGGTTCTATCGTTCAGCAACAAGATGTTCGCGCTAATACCACTATAAAGAACATTAAAAATATTAAATTAACTTTAGGAGACTAATATGTTTATTTCCATCAGTGCTGGAATTGTGACATTTTTACTAACTTTAGTAGGAATTCCGGCCTTTATCCAATTTTATAGAAAGGCGCAAATTACAGGCCAGCAGATGCATGAGGATGTCAAACAGCATCAGGCAAAAGCTGGAACTCCTACAATGGGAGGTTTGGTTTTCTTACTTGCTTCTGTTTTGGTTGCCTTCTTTTTTGCCTTATTTAGTAACCAACTCAGCAATAATGTTGGTATGATTTTGTTCATCTTGGTTCTTTATGGTTTAATCGGATTTTTAGATGACTTCCTCAAGGTCTTCCGTAAAATAAATGAGGGGCTAAATCCCAAACAGAAATTGGCTCTTCAGCTTCTAGGTGGTGTCATTTTCTACCTTTTCTATGAGCGCGGTGGCGATATGCTTTCAGTCTTTGGTTACCAAGTGCATCTAGGGATTTTCTATATTGTCTTCGCTCTTTTCTGGTTAGTTGGTTTTTCAAACGCAGTCAACTTGACAGATGGTATTGACGGTTTAGCGAGTATTTCCGTTGTGATTAGTTTGTCTGCTTATGGAGTTATTGCCTATGTGCAAGGTCAGGTGGATATTCTTCTAGTGATTCTTGCCATGATCGGTGGTTTACTCGGTTTCTTTGTCTTTAACCATAAGCCTGCTAAGGTCTTTATGGGAGATGTGGGAAGTTTGGCTCTCGGTGGAATGCTGGCAGCTATTTCAATGGCTCTCCACCAAGAATGGACTCTCTTGATTATCGGAATTATTTATGTCTTTGAAACAACTTCGGTCATGATGCAAGTTGGTTATTTCAAACTGACAGGTGGTAAACGTATTTTCCGTATGACGCCTGTGCATCACCATTTTGAGCTTGGAGGATTGTCTGGTAAAGGAAATCCTTGGAGCGAGTGGAAGGTGGACTTCTTCTTTTGGGGAGTGGGGCTATTAGCAAGTCTCTTGACCCTAGCAATTTTATACCTACTGTAAAAAAATAATTTAGTGTTTCGATTGTATGACACGAAAACGGACGATGGTAACGTATACAGATAGTCTAGTAGATAATATAAAGGAATAAAAATTTCTAAAATAATGATATAAGATACTTACTCAAAGTATAATACGAGTTAAGTAATAGAATGTGTCTAATGTCCGATTTTTTTAGAAAATCTAAAAAATGATTGAGTAACATTATTATCATCAGGGTATATTTAGTTGGAATCTTGTAACAGAAATTCAAGAAAGTGAAGAGTTCATTGTTCTAAATTTCAAAAAATTTAAAATTGAAATATTTAATATCATGATAGACTAAAAGAGAGAATCAGTGTGATTCTCTCTTTTTTTATTATGTGACGATTAGTCCGTCTCGCTCCTCTAGGTGCGAGACAAAAAACCACCCGCTATGCGGGTGGTCATGATTATATTTTTATAAAGAAATTATTTTTTCTCCTTTGTTAACCAGTAGGTAATTCCAGCTGATGTAATTCCAGAAACAACAACAGCAACAATTACCCATAATCTGTTGTTTTCTACAGAAATAGGCGTAGCATAAGTTTCTTTTTTGGTTTCTATAGGATTTGATAAGAAACTCATAACATTTTGGTTAGTGGTTCCTCCGTCACGGATATTTTTCATAACAGTTTTGAAGGAATCTGCATAATTTCTATTTCCTTGAATAACATTTGCTTCAGTAGTAATCAATTCGTTTGTTGTTGAAACAGTGCGGTCAATATTATCTTTAATCGTTTTAACTTGGCTATTAAATTGAGTGAATTGATCTTTCATTGTTCCAACAGCTTCATGATTCTTGTTAGTTATTTTTGAACTATCAGAAGTGATAGTAACTAGTGATTCAATAGATTTATACAGTTGCTCAGGTGTATAAATTTTAACCTTTAATTGATTGTTGTTTGATTCAGAAGTTGAATTTGTAATTTCAAGTTGTTTTTCTTTTGTTTCTTTCCATACCTTATATTCTTTTGATAAAGATTCAATTGATGCATTATACCAATTTGTTAAATCTGTGATTTTCACTTTGAAATAATCATTTGGTAAATCTGCTTCATTCAATTTTGGTATTTCACTTGTTATTTTTCTTAACGAATTTGAAGTCCCTTGAATTTCGTCGAGTAATTCAAGACCAGATTGTTTAAATTGTGTGATTTGTTTATTTGAAAGTTGCGATTCAATATCTTCACGATTGATATTACCATACATATTATAAACTGAATCAGGTGATAAAGCAGAAAAGTTTATAGAGCTACTGTTTGGATTTCCATAGATTGCTTTAATCATTCCTGCAGCTTGATTAATTTTACTTAATTTATCAAAAATATGTGTTAAATCCTTTTTAACAAGTACATCTGATTCCTCTTTATCACTACGATAGATGGTTTGTTTTATAGGGATTATTGTGTCTCCGATGTGTATCTCAAAAGATATATCATTTTTTCCATAATGTGGCTCAAAAGTATAGGAAATGGTCAATTTATAGGTCTTATCATCAGCAATAACCTGTTCACCATTTACTAATTTAGCATCTCCGGTAACTGAAATTTTAGCCTTAGGTGATATGTATTTTGTTTCAGTTGATGTTTTTGTTTCAGTTGACGTTTTTGTTTCAGTTGATGTTTTTGTTTCGGCTGATGTTTTTGTTTCAGTTGATGCATTAGAGATTTCAGGTTTTGATTCTACATTTAAAGAGGAAGCATCACTTGGGGTAGAAATCTCTGTTGTAGCAGTTTCTTGCCCTGCTTGAGGAAGTTTAACTGTGATAGGGATTTCTTCGGTAATTTTATCTAATTTATCATTTTCTGTTGTTAAAAATTCAAAACTAGGCAAGCCGGTTATAGGTGTAAATTTTTTATCAAATTGAGAATAGTTCTCAATTAAAGTTAGTTTTGAAGTATATTCATTAACTTGATCAGGGGTTAAGACTTTTAATTTCTGTAATTTAGCAAATAATTCTTTGTAGTCAGACATTTGGATACTAGTTTCTGATAGTGTTGAACGAATCATATCTTGATAAGTGTCAGGTAAAGAATTTTTTACTTGTAGGCTATTGTTTATTTGTGCTGCAAGCGTTGCTTTGGATTCAGAAGTTAAATCCGATTTAGTATCCACTCCTTCTTTTCCAAAGTAAAATAACTCTACTTTTTTCTTCTCTTTTTCTAATTCAGTTTGGAGCTTCTCTAATTCAGTCTTTTTATCATTTGTTTTATCTCGATAATCAGAAATAATTTTATGGTAATTAGAAATCAAATCTTCAAATTTACTAATTTCTGATTTTTGAGTATCATTATTATTTCCAAATTGAGATAATGATTTTGATGCAGAATCATTTATCTTTTCTACAATTTTAGCAGTTTCTTCATATTGATCTTTTAAAATCGTATTTGTTGTAGAGACATTTTGTTTTGAATTTTCTATTTCTCTATTAAAATTACCTTCAACATCTTTAAGTTTTGTTTGTAAGTCATTACCCGTACTATTTAAAAGTTTTATAACTGATTCGGAGAAATTTTTTTGAAGTTCCTCGAAGGAAGAGTTGTTTTTTTCTAAACCAGAAACTAAATCCATAGTACTAGTAATAGATTGGCTAGCTTGATTGGATGGTGTATAGATATACTGAGAAATTTTAGAGTGTGTTCCTGATTGCTCATTGACAATGTTTTCAACATTTCTTTTCGCATCGTCTAAGTTGTTAATGACACTCGAAAAGTACATTTTGATAACGTTTTGATTGATTGTATTCAGATGTTCTCCGACACGTAACTCTACATTTTTAGATTTGACAGGATCTAGATTCGATTTTGTTTTATATGCTATCTTTGCTCGGTCTGGGTTAAAGCTTTCCAGCTGAGCTATTTTCTCTGAAAATTGTTGTTCTATGTATACAATGACGTCAACAGAACCATTCTCAAATCGATTTTCAGCGACATTGCGAGTCATAACTGTCCATTGGTTTGAGCTATCTTTGGATAATAATGTTGTAAAATCATTCCCTAAATTATACGTGTTCCCATTTAAAGATCCACCAGTGTCTTCATTTACTAAAGCAATATTTAATTTACGGTCATTTACTTTATTAGTTATTGAAACTTCTTGATTTTTTAAGTAAACAAAAGCAGCACCAGAACCGACCAATAATGTTACAAAAATGCTACCACCTATGATTATTTTTTTCATACATAAACCCTTTCATTTATAGTTTATTATATCACTAATGTGAATCTGAAACAAGGGGCGATTTGAACTATTAAGTTTTAAATTTTTTGGGGTAATAATGGAATATAGTGTAATAAAATGATAGACAAATAATAAAATATATGATAAAATAATAAAAATAAAAATTAAAGGAGAATACTAATGTCAGTAATTAGTTTAACCCCAGAACAGTTACAATCTCAGGCGGCAATTTATCTTAGTGCTAAAGAACAAATTGAACAGGCAGTACAAACTGTTAATCGAACAAATGGCGAAATGGCATCACAATGGAAAGGTCAAGCATTTAATGCTTACCTTGAGCAATACAACCAGTTGTATACACATGTTCAAAAATTTGAGGAGCTTCTAGTGAGCATCAACCAACAATTGAACAACTATGCTCAAACAGTAGCTGAACGTGACCAACAAGATGCACAAAGCTTTGGTTTGTAGTTAATTTTGAGGAGCGTCAGGGGAACTTGACGCTTATTTTTATTTTATGATGAAGAACATTAAAAAGTACCTATTAATTCTTTGTATAGTATTTCCTGTGTTAGTCTATGCAGACGATGGTAGCTTAAAACTTGATACAGATATCATTACAAATAGTACACAGGAAACGGTCAAAAATAGGATAGAATCCAAATATGCTCCAAATTTATTTTTAAATCGTACCCAAAAGGTTGTGGACCAGAAAACTCAAACAACCAAAGAACTTATACAGGGAGCAGAACAGACTATATTTACTGATGGTGAAAATCACTCTATTTATCGTCTAGAAACTACTGTTGTCCAAACATCATTGTTTAATCAATACACTATAGAGGAGAAATCCTCTTTTAAACAAAGGAATTATTCAATTTTTAAGGATTGGATGGGAAATGTATTTACCAGTTTTTTCTTACTGTTTATGGTTTTGTTGGGAGTCTATTTAGGAAGGAAATGGCATGGATTACGAAAAAATAAAGTTAACTCTAGACTATAGAGCAAAACAAATAGATATTCTAGTTTCAAAATCTCTAACTTGGTTAAGATTAGAAGAATTACTAAAAGATACCAAAGTTAGAGAACAGTTGAATTTACCTCTAAATAGTTCGTTTTGTTTCAAACTTAGAAACAAACAAATCCATATCGAACCAATGGATATCTTGGCTGTTTATCCAGTTAGCGATGGAGATTATATAGAGATTGAGGATGTATCATAGGAGGAAAAAATGTTTGAAGCAGATCGACTAGAATTTGTGAGAGAAGACAATCAAATATCAGTTCAAATTTCTTCATCAGGTTATCGTAGAGAGCAACTTGAATTGATTCAAGAATATTGTCCAGTAGAAATAGTACAGAAAGACGGAGTTCTTTCTTTGCAGTATAAGATTCCTGAGTATTTTAAAACTGTTAAAGAAGAAATTTTAGAAAGAACTACGGAACTTGAACGTTTTAGTTTGGCACAAAGTATGTCTGTATTAGTTCGTTCTGAAAATGATTATAAAATTCCGTACATTCATCCTGAAAATATCATTATTTTTGGAAGTAATGTACAAATGTTACACTATGGAATTGAAAAATTACTTGCACCTCAACAGTATAGTTCTGAATTTTATCTAGAATCTTATAAAGCTTTAATGATTTCTATTTTACTACCTAAGATAGATTTTGAACTAGCCATCCATGGGATTGATGCAATAAAGGAAAAGGTGGCACAAGATATTATTCCCTTAGAGAGTGTAGCTGATGTCAATAATTATATTGCAGAAAAGTATGCCAAATTATCAGAAGAGAGTTCAAAAGCAAATTTGTTGGTTAACAAGAAAAAATGGAAGACTTTGTTAATAGGGGGAGCTTTACTTGCTACAACCACACTTGTCTTAAGCTTTGCAACTTACAAATCTATGTTTAAAGATGGGCCACTAAAATCATCAGTCATTATGGCACAATCAAATTTCATGCGAAAAGATTACTCTGAAACAGTTGAATCATTAAAAAATTATGGTACAGAATCATTGCCCAAGGAGGCCAAGTATATCTTAGCAGCAAGTTATGTCCGTTTAGATAGTTTGAGTGATAAGCAAAAGGAAGTTATTTTAAATACGATTACAGAATCAACAGATGATACAATTTTTTCTTATTGGATTTATCTTGGACGTGGAAAATTTGAAAAAGCTCTAGATGTGGCACAAAATATCGGGGACACGCAATTGATTTTACATGCTTATACAAATCTATACGAGTCAGTTAAGGCAGACATCAATATGAATGGTTCTGAAAAACAAAAGAAACTTGAAGAATATGAAAAGAAAATAAAAGAACTTTCTGCTGAGATTGGAGAAGCTACGACAAATAGTAGTGATACAAAAGTATCTACTGAAACAACAACTCCTAAAGACAACCGAACAAAAGAAAAGAGTGAACGATAAATGAAGGCAAAAAAGCTAGAATATGATCATCAGCTGGGAGACCAATTAGGAGAGCTTCATAAACCTCTTTATACCTTGTTGATTGAACAAGATAATCTAGAGAAAATAGATTTGTTTGAAGGACAAAAGGTGAAGGTCGGTACTAACGAGTATACAGTAGAAGGTAGAATAGTCTATCGAAATGGTAAGACTTTAGAAAGAGGAAAATCTACTTTTGATAAAGAGATTGTAACCTTGTTGGTTCCTGAGGAAGATATTTTTATCAGTTATATTTTCCCACCACAGCGATTTATTTGTAGCAAGAAAGAATCAGCTGATATTAGTTGGAAAATTTCGAACCAACTTATTTTTTCAAATAATCAAGTACAGGTTACACTTGGGGAATCTCCGATTTATTTAAATGACCGTCTAGTCAAAGAGGGAGGACTTTATCCGTTTGAATTAGGGAACCGAATGAAGGTTTCTAATTATTTTATAGAAAAAAGAAAGAATCAGTGGAAGATTGGATGTCTCTTCGAAGAACCGCAATTAAATAGGAATCAAATTCTGATACAAGAAAAAAATAATGAGTATCCGATGGATTTTCCAGAATATAGAAGGAGTCCCAGAGTTAACCCTATTATCCATAGCGGGAAAATCATTATCAATCAACCTCCTCAACCGATTAGACTCCCTAAAAACTCGCTCATCAGAGCAATTGTTCCAGCTTTAGGAATGTTTACTTTAACTGCATTGAGTTCAATTTGGACAAAAGGTAATCCTGTAATGATGCTAGGGATGGGGGGCTTTAGTCTCCTGACAGCAGCGACAACTATGAGTCAGTATTTTGAAGAGAAAAAGGATACCAAGGAACAAGAAAAAAATCGAATTCAAGATTATGAGGCATATTTATTAAACCAAGTATCTGACTTAGAAAAATACTACAAAGAAGAAACTAGTATTTTACATTATAATCAACCGTCAATCTCAACCATTACTGAACTGATTGCAAAGTATGATTCAAGAATTTATGAGAGAATGGACTATAATGAAGATTTCTTACAGGTGTCTTTGGGTTTAGGAGATAGGTTAAGCCAGCTAGAGCTGCAAACAAATTTTGATGAGCAAAGTAAAGATGAAATATCGCAGTTTGCTCGCACAGTCTTGCAAGACTACAGTTTGCAAAAGAAGGTTCCAATTACTGTTAATATTTTTGAAGCGACAGTTGGTCTTGTTGGAAATAGTGAAGTAACTAGGACAGCTGTATATAACATGCTTTTACAGATGGCAATGTTTCACAGCTACTTAGATGTTAATTTTATCAATCTTGTTCAAGAACAGAGATATGAGAAAGATTGGTCTGAGTGGCGATTTCTTCCTCATTTCAATATGCAGGAACGAAATATTCGTGGTTTTGTCCATGATGCCAGAAGTCGTGATGCCGTTCTAAATTCGCTTTACCGTATCATTCAAAAACGTTCTCAAATCAAACGTGAAATGGGGGAAAAAGATGCGCGCTTTAAACCCCATTATGTCTTAACGATTATGGATGACTCCCATTTACTTGGCCATAGTTTGAATGAGTATCTAGCCAAAGATTTGACAGAGTTGGGTGTAACAGTCATTTGGGTGAAAGAGGCACGTCGTCTTTTGCCAGAAACTATCACAACTCTAATTGAATATAAGAATCAAAATTTAGGTCAAATCATTAATGATGAGGGTGCCTATAGTGCTCAAACCTTTATTCCCTACCCGATGTTGGATTGCTATGAAGATTCTATTCGTACTTTAGCAAATCTAAAACACATGGAAATAGAGAAGAACACGATTCCTAAATCCGTTACCTTTTTGGAACTCTACCAAGTCAGAGAAGTTGAAGAGTTACAGGTTGCGACTAGATGGTCCAAAGCGGATACTTTTAAAACGTTAGCTGTGCCATTGGGATTGCGTGGGAAGGATGACCAGGTGGAGCTCAACTTACATGAACGTGCACATGGGCCACATGGTCTTGTAGCAGGAACTACTGGTTCAGGTAAATCTGAGATTCTTCAGTCTTATATATTATCCATGGCTGTAAACTTTAGTCCAGAGGATGTTGGGTTTCTTACGATTGACTTCAAAGGTGGAGGGATGGCGAATCTTTTCAAAGATTTACCACATATGCTTGGGTCTATTACTAACTTAGATGGAGCTGCTAGTGCGCGTGCCCTAGCTTCTATCAAAGCAGAGTTACAAAAACGCCAACGTCTCTTTAATCAATTTGGTGTTAATCATATCAATGGATATACTAAATTATATAAGGAAGGCCAAAAAGCTACTGACAAATCAGGTTATCCAGAAAAACCATTACCTCATCTGTTCCTTATTAGTGATGAGTTTGCTGAATTAAAAGAACATGAACCAGAATTTATGACAGAGCTGGTTTCGACAGCCCGTATCGGACGTTCGCTTGGAGTCCATCTAATTCTTGCTACACAAAAACCATCAGGGGTCGTCAATGATCAAATATGGTCAAACTCTCGTTTCAAACTAGCTTTGAAAGTGTCAGATGAGTCTGATTCAAATGAAATAATCAAAACACCAGATGCGGCGAGCATTACTGAACCAGGACGTGCTTACCTACAAGTAGGAAATAACGAAATCTATGAATTGTTCCAGTCTGCATGGAGTGGTGCACAGTATGCCCCACAAACAGAGGGAGTTCAAGAAGTTGTTGATGAACGAATTTGGTTGATAAATGACCTAGGACAATATGAGTTGCTATCTGATGACCTATCTAAGGATGAAAATTATATTGCTGATCAGACGGAAGAAATCACGGAACTCTCAGCGGTTGTAAACTATATAGCAAGAGTGAGTAAGACTGTTCCTTTCAATCTGCCAGATAAACCGTGGTTAGAACCTTTAGATACAGCCATCATATCCCCTCAAACAGATATTCACTGGACCGATGAAAAAGTATTGGCCGTTCCCTTTGCTCGAATGGATATTCCGACAGAACAACGTCAGAAGGATTATCATTTTGATTTGGAAAAAATGGGGCATACAGTTTTCTATGGTTCACCTGGTTTTGGGAAATCCCTAGCTCTTCAAACTCTAGTGCTAAATCTCGCTCGCTTGAATACTCCAGAGCAAGTACAAATCAATCTATTTGACTTCGGAACCAATGGACTCTTGCCATTAAAAGATTTACCTCATGTAGTTGATTTAACAAGGTTTGATGAAGAAGAAAAACTGGTTAAGTTTTTAAAACGTATTGACCAAGAGTTGAAGATTCGTAAGGAGAAGTTTGCCATCTATAATGTAGCAAGTCTTTCTCAATACGAACAAAAATCAGGTGAGAAACTCCCTGCTATTCTTACTATTTTTGACGGGTTTGATACTATAAAAGACACAGCGCTAGAAGAAGCTATTGAAAGTATGATTAACCGCCTCCTACGTGAGGGAGCAAGTCTTGGATGCTATGTGATTTTGACAGCACTCCGCTCAAATAGCCTTAAAATCAGTATGTCAAGCAATATTACCTCGCGCTTGGCCTTTTACCTAGTTGATGAAGGAGCTTCTAAGGAAATTATAGGACGTGATGCTTTAATTCAGCAAGAAATTTTTGGCCGTGCCCAGTTGAAAGAAGATATTCCGTATGCCATTCAGGTTTATCTCCCGATAAGTGGAGAAGGCGATATTGAGCGTCTATATAACTTGGAGGAAGAAGTTAAGCTGATTGCAAGAAGCTGGACAGGAGTTTGCCCAGAACCAATTCCAATGTTGCCAAATGAAGTGACGCTTGATGAGTTTAAACAATCAGCTACAGTTCAAGAGATGATGCAACAAGGTCAAATCCCAATAGGATTTGATAAAGAAACGACTAAGGTAGTAAGCTTTAATCCTAAAGAACATGGCTATTTTGTCATTATGGATGACACACCACAGCAAACAGAACTACTGGAATCAGTTTTATTAATGGCATTTGAAAATTTGAATGGGCAAGCTCAACGTATTCTTTTTGATATTGACGGACGTCTTGCAAATCCAGATAGTTTTGATTCAATCATCTTGTTAAATAACTTTAGTACGGCATTAACAGATCTTGTCAGTGAAATTGAACGAAGACTACAAGGTGGTGATAATCAAATGATGTTTGTCTACATGCCAGACATTCATACCGTAAATGAAAAAATGTTACTTTCTGCAAATGTGTTAGAAACGATTATCAAAAATGCCTCTAAAGCGGGAGTTTACTTTATTTTCCATGGCTATCAGAAAAATATTGAAAGTAAATTTGATGAGTTTAGTAAGCGATTGCGTGCAAATATGCCTGCAGGTATATTTGGTACTAGATTTATGGATCAAGGAATGATTAAAGGTAAATCAGATTACAAAGAAACTCTTTTAGAAGTTGATGAAACTCACTTCTTTGTTGGAAGAGAAGTTTGCAGAATAAAATTACCAAGATAATCTCAGCAACCCTTCACACTTGAACTTGCTAAGAGCCATTCCCCAAAAGTTAGCTATAGGAGTTTTCACTTTTGGGGAATGATTCAAAGGGTGTAAGTTTAATCTTAAGAATATCTATACGGGGTGTTGATTCTACGCAAAATATGTTAAAATGAATTATATATTATAAAAAGGAGAAGGGAAATGGGGTCGTATTATAAACAAATTGCGGCTAGATTTCGTCGACAAGCTGCTGAAGCTCGAATAGAAAAAAGTTTAGTTGATGGGAAAATATCTAGATTAAGAAAAGCTAGCAGTGCTTTAGCAAGTGAGATACAGTCTATCGATAATCGTGCAAGATCTTTAGGTCAGATTCTTCCTTTAGATTCCTCTAGTTTTAAGGGGAGTCGTCAGCAAGATTTTGAAGGTCATTTTTATAATTTAGGAACCGATATAACTAATTTTCGAGATGGCCACAACAATAATAAAACGACTATAGAGGACAAGATACGAAGTCTGGAAACTCAATCAAGTGAACTACAGTCTGCAATAGCATCTTATTATCATCAGGCTCGTATCTATGAATATATGGAGGATTAGGGAGAAAATGGTAGATACAGGTGTAAATCAATCCAGTTGGAACACTATTACAAGAGGTGTTTCTACTTCAACTACAGGAATCGGTAAACTAAGTGATATGGGGTTTAGTCACACAGATCTTACCCCTTTTACCACTTTTAATGACGTTTTGGAGCACTTTAACAAGTCTATTGTTACTTTAAAAAAATTCACCAGATCAGACGCGCTAAAAATGGAACAAGCAGGTCAGAATAAGCTAGATGATGACGCTCATGGAGCAGGAGTTATTGCATCAGGAGGTCTTCGACCATGAAGGAAGAACAAATGATTTTATTCGACCGAGCTTTGTCTAGATGTAACCTATCTGAAAAGGAGCAGGAAGTATTGACAGCGGTAGCGATGACCTTATCAGGACATCCAGATGTTTTTCGGGCGTGTTATATAGCTTTTATGAATGACGAACCAAGCTATCATTATCATCCAATGATAGGGGCGCCGTTGGAATTTTTCTATGAAAAAGAACTAGTACGGATTCTGCGTCTCCAAGAAGAAGTTATCCTACCTCGTTCAGTTTTTATCCAGTATGCTTCCTATGTGGATCTCTGTTTAAGTCGCATCTATCCTTTGGGTAGTATTGTCGAACTTGATCGTGAGCTCCTTCCTAAGGATTTGGTTGAGTCATTTGAAAGCGAACAGATGGACTTTTTTGTAGTCATTTCAGGTCGCCGAGTTGATTTGGATAATGGTCATTATATGGACTACATCGGTCATGGCTATCCATTTGGATTACGCTTTGACACTTCACCCTTGTTTTTAAGTAATCTCTTTATTAAGAGAGTGGTATCAGAAGGGTATTCGGATACGGTGGATGAACACTACTGCCAAGAAGCTCTGCGTAAGGACTATCTAGACGCAGGACTGATTTCCAGTGTTTATGCAGAGGAGGAAGTAAATGAAGATTGATGTATCCGAAGTTCGAGTTCAAAAAGAGTTGTTAGTTATTTCGGTAAATAGTATCAAGGAACAGCTGTCTGTTTCGAGAAGTCGTCTATCAGAGGTCGTTTCAACTGATAGCCTCAAAGGGGCAGTGAAGGATGCCATTAACCAGAAAGTGACCAACTATCAGATACCACTGGTTGATAACTATGTCAATACCCTAGATAGCATTGTCGATCGTTATGATGGACTTGTGAAGCTCTTTCAAGACACGGTGTCAGAGACCGACAACAGTGCCATTATTAAGACAGAATACCTAGAACGTATCAAGCAACGCATGAAAGATCCGATCGAGGGATTAAAGAGCAGTTCCAGTAAGACACAAAATATCTATGCAGGGATTAGCGATATCCTAACGTTAACGAATCCTAGTTTGGATAGTGTGAATACGAGCTATAGTGAAGCAGTCAAGAGTTTAGATGATACCATAGAGAACATGGAAGCTTTTAATAGTGTTCTTTTAAAGACAGATACCTTTGACCTTATCGATATGCAAAATAGTGAAATCGCTACCCTATCAGGTTATGCCTCTCTTCCATATGGGAACCCCGCATCGAGAAATTATTATAATCGAACTCAGTTTAAAAACTCAGTTTCAGAGATACACACAGCTATCCATAGCAACTCCAAAGCTGTGAAGTACCAAAATGCTCTCGCAAAACAGCTTGCAGAGTCTAAGTATAGTGGTACGATAATCTCAGAACAGCAAAAAGAAATTTCTGTATCAAAAATTAGTGAATTTTTTAATCTAACTCTTCCTGAAGCAGAAGATGTTGCCGATTATATTAAATCAATGGGGGAAGCTATCGTTACCTATCGAGGAGCAAATATTTTTCTTAATGGTATAGAAATAACAATGGATAGCCAAGGAAGAATGAGATGGGGCAATAGATTCCTTTTCAAATCTAATTCTGAATATCTATACCGTCATGGAATTAATTTTCAAGATGCTTCAGGAATTGATTTAAAAAACTACCACTACTCTGGAAATTTAAAAGGTATCGCTCGTTTTAGTGAAATGGGGAAAGCAGGCTGGAGTGGTTTCAAAGAATCTGTTAATCCATTAAATGATGCTAAAGGCTGGAGAGAGGTAGGGAAATTTGGCAAAACGTTTAAATTAGCTGGAGGAATTTTGACAGCTATAAATATCTATAATAATTTTAGGGAGAATGTGGATATGTCTGATGGTATCTCGGCCAAAGAAGCGCGGGACTTTACGATTGATACAGCCGTAGATATTGGATCAGGGGCTGCAGCTGCAGGCATGGGTGCGGCTATTGGTTCAGCATTTTTACCTCCTTTAGGAACTGTTATAGGTGCAGGTGCAGGGATTGTAATCAATTATATTATGAATAATGCTAATTTTGGGAATAAGAGTATAGTAGATCACGCTAAAGATGGTGCTAAACAGATAGGAAATGCTTTAGGTGACTGGCTTGATTCTATGATTGGAGGTTAAAGTGAAAGAAAAGACAGTGAAAGAAGTTGAAGAATTAAATAAAGCATATTTTAAAAGCTTAGCGAACACTCGCGCATCAGCAAGTATGATGTTTATTTCGTTTACAGGAGTATTTATATTATCTTTAATTATTTGGGTTTTTTCCTGGTATTTAAAAGAGTTTTTATTAATAAATCCATTAACTTATTGGTTTTTTGATCTTATCATTTTCTTCTTACTTTATTTAATTGTTGCTTTTTTTATTCCATTAGCAGGAATGTTTGCATATAAAAGACAAATTTTAGCAACTTTTTCTCTGATGATGGTTTATATTGGAATATACTTTTCATTACAAATGATGTTGCTGATAATTTTTGTAACATCAATCTCGACGAAGGAATTTTCGCTTGGATTCCCTAAGTATTCTCCAATTTTTATTCCATTTTTGTTAATTTCTACAGTTTGTGGCTTTATTTATCAATATTTCTGGTTAAAACGCCAGTTAAAAAAAGGTTTCTCTGTAAATAGGACGATGGGGAATTATTTTGCTAAATCTAATGCATATGGTAGAAATTCTCTTTACATCATTTTTGGACTTTCTATGTTGGCTGCCATACTTTCAGGTAAATTGATACTCATTTTTTTCATTCTTATTAGCTTACTTTTTAGTTATGCTTTCCCTCAATTGATCATTGAAGTAGCCTATCTATTATATCTTAAAACTCAAAGCAAGGAATATTGGGAAACAGAGCCACGAGGAGATGTTAGTTTTAAAAAATTGTTGAAGAGATTCAGTCTCAAGAAAGCAAAAATTCGTATTCCTATTGAAATAGTGTCATTTGTAATTTTTGTTCAAATTCTTTATAAATTTGGATATACGGATCAGGTAATCAGACATACACGTTGGATGCTTTGGCTTATCAGACTATTTATAATCACAATAGGATTGGATATTTTGGGAAGTTTTATTCTTTATGTCATAAAAAAAGTAAATACTAGATTCAAAAAAGGACAGAAAAAATGAATTTTAAAAAAAGAGAATTAAGCCTTACAAATTTAATTGGTTTTAGATTGGAATTAAATCCCCAAGCTACTTTCTTTGATCGTTTGATCTCAGATTCTAAGGGGTTTAAACTCCAGATGATACAAAACGGATTTTATGCAGATAGTCCAATATTTTACAGTTACAATCCAATGAAAACTGTTCAAGATGTTCTTGTGTTTACGACAGTTGGGAATAAACTTGAGATAAAGGGAGAAAATACTTCGGGTATTTTCTTTCAGGAATCATTAAATTTTACAACCGATTTTTATTATCGCCATTATAATCAAGAAGAGCCAATCCCATATGAAGAAATCGAAAAAGAAATTTCAAAGTTAGGATTTAAATTAGTAAATATTATTCATGTCGTATTGGATCTTTATGGAGACTATGTAATTGACATGTATTGTGAGGTTGAAAAAGATTGATGAAACTACCAGAAAATGTTGTCAAAGTTAATAAAATTGCGTTTCAAAATGTGGTTAGACAGAGACTATCATTTCATTACAGTGAGATGGAAGAGCATTTGGAGCAGTTTATAAAAGGAATTGTAGAAGCGGGCTATCAATTAAAAGGCCCGTTCTTTTACAGTTTGAATAACGTTCCGTTAAATGAAGTAATAGAAATTGAGTTATTTATGCCTATATCCAATGATGTATTTAGTTTAAAAGGTTATAATTTTTCAACTTATTTTGAAATTAGCAATTTATTAAAAACGATTATTAAAGGAGACCTTAAGACTTTGACAGAAATAGAGTATGCAAAATTAATAATAGCACTGGAAGAAAGTGATTTGGAGATGGTAACCCCTTTTTATCACGTGGTTCCCAAAAACGGCTTAGAATATTTAGAATTATTGGTAGGCTATTCCGAAAATATTTAGTAATGTAACTGAAGGTCGATAACTATATCAATACCTTGGATAGTATT
>NZ_KV794216.1:0-259 GCF_001808665.1 Streptococcus sp. HMSC070B10
AGAGGGTCAGCGGTTCGATCCCGTTAACTCCCATTTAAGCGGGTGTAGTTTAGTGGTAAAACTACAGCCTTCCAAGCTGTTGTCGCGAGTTCGATTCTCGTCACCCGCTTTGAACTTTGTTCAATTACCAAGTTTTTTAACTTGGGCGCGTAGCTCAGGTGGTTAGAGCGCACGCCTGATAAGCGTGAGGTCGGTGGTTCGAGTCCACTCGTGCCCATAAAGTTTGGTCCGTTGGTCAAGGGGTTAAGACACCGCCTTT
>NZ_KV794217.1:0-26075 GCF_001808665.1 Streptococcus sp. HMSC070B10
TGTGTCGGCGGTTCGATTCCGTCTCGCGCCATTTTTATTTATAGTATTTATGCGGGTGTAGTTTAGTGGTAAAACTACAGCCTTCCAAGCTGTTGTCGCGAGTTCGATTCTCGTCACCCGCTTTGAACTTTGTTCAATTACCAAGTTTTTTAACTTGGGCGCGTAGCTCAGGTGGTTAGAGCGCACGCCTGATAAGCGTGAGGTCGGTGGTTCGAGTCCACTCGTGCCCATTAATAGGAGAATTACTCAAGAGGCTGAAGAGGACGGTTTGCTAAATCGTTAGGTCGGGTAACTGGCGCAAGGGTTCGAATCCCTTATTCTCCGTTTTATTGAGAGTTTATAACTCTTTTTTTGTATTTTTAAGTATAGTAGAATAAAAACTTCAGATTTGTAAAACTTAATTGGATTACTTATCTGAAGTTTTTTTGGGCTCTTTGTCAACTGTAGTGGGCTGCAGAAAAGCTAAAATCTTTTTATATTGTCGATTTTATGGTTGTGCTAGTTTATTATTACTTCCAACTCTTGAGTGAAATTTCTCCGCTATTGAGCCAGATTTCTTTTCCGTTATCACATTGAACTAAAAGTTTGCCATTTTCTGAGATATCTTTAGCAAGTCCCTTGTAGTCTTTTTGATCTAGTGTGAAAGTAACTTCTTTTCCTAGAACGAATGACTGTTTTTTATAGAGGTATAATAACTCTTCTGCTGGTGTTTCGAAGAAAGCACGCCAGGTCTCTATGATTAATTCATTTCTGGTTATAGGTGCTGGAGCTTTGAATAAACTAGCAGCTTTTTCTTTTAATTCTTGAGGGAAGTCTTTGATAGCAAAGTTGATTCCTACTCCAATAATGATATCTGTGACTAAGCCAGTTTCTACAGATGTCATTGCCTCAGTGAGGATTCCTCCAATTTTATGATTGTTTAGGTAGAGATCATTGACCCATTTTATGTCGACATCAATTAAAGTTAGGTTCTTAATGGCTTTGTAGACAGCTCCTGCTACAAGTAGTGTGTAGGATGGTAATTTGTCGTAAGGGAGATTTGGTTTGAGATGGAGTGTCATATAAATGCCACCTTGTGGTGAGTAGAAAGAACGTTCAAATCGACCTCGGCCTGCTGTTTGATAGGAAGCTAGATAGAGGGTGTTTGCTTCATTTCCTAAATCAATTACTTCTTTTGCATCGAGTTGTGTTGATCTTGTTTCGGGTTTAAAACTGATTTTAATTGGAAGATTTTGTTCTAGAAGTTCTGGAAGAATAAGGTCTCCGTTCACCAGTTTATAGCCTTTGTTTTTGATACTATCAATTTCAATGCCTTCTTGTTCTAGACGCTTGATGGCTTTCCAAATTGATGTTCGGCTTAGTGATAGTTCTTCTGCGATTTTTTCTCCGCTGACATAGTCGATTTCTTTAGCTAGAATTTGGTAGACGGCTTGGTAAGATTTCATAGTGTTTCCTTTCTTTAGGAATTGTAAATGATTTAAATATAGTTTGGATAATTGGTCAAAACCTTATTATATTACTACTATTTTAACATATACCTAGTCTTTACGGTATGATTTTCTTATAGTAAATCTAGTCATTAAGTTTGAGTTTTGAAATATCAGTATTTTTGCTCCCTTTTTTACCTAGTAAACGTTTCCTTTGTTTTCAAATTGCTAAAAAAGTGGTACAATAAAGAATAGCTTACTATTATCTGAATCAACTGATTTGGAGAGAAAGGATTCGTTTTGAAATCAATAGGCTTTATTGAAAAGCTGAAAGGGTTGTCTAGTAAAGAGCTAATTTTATTGGGAATTATCCTGAGTATCTTTTTACCCTTTTATCTTTTTGTAGTTGTATTCTGTTTATATATTATCAGTTTAATTTTTACAGGGGACATGAAAAGTATTCTTCAGAAAATGGGGGAGCATCCGATGCTGCTTCTTTTTCTTGGTTATAGTACTGTTATATCCGTTTTTGCACAAAATTGGATGGGTCTTGTGGCTTCAGTAGGAATTTTTCTATTTACTGTTTTCTTTTTGCACTATCAGTCGATTTTATCACATAAATTCTTTCGCTTGATTTTGCAGCTCGTCTTATTTGGTAGCGTATTGTCAGCTGCTTTTGCGAGTTTAGAACATTTTCAAATTGTGAAGAAATTCAACTATGCTTTTCTTTCACCCAATATGCAGGTTTGGCATCAGAATCGAGCAGAAGTTACCTTCTTTAATCCTAATTATTATGGTATTATTTGTTGTTTTTGCATTATGATTGCCTTTTACCTATTTACTACGACTAAGTTAACATGGTTAAGGTTTTTTTGTGTGGTAGCAGGCTTTGCTAATCTATTTGGTTTGAATTTTACCCAAAATCGTACGGCTTTTCCAGCTATTATTGCAGGAGCCATCATTTACCTCTTTACCACAATTAAAAACTGGAAGGCCTTTTGGCTTAGTATTGGGGTCTTTGCGATTGGCTTGAGTTTCCTCTTTTCTAGTGATTTGGGAGTTCGGATGGGGACTTTAGATTCTTCTATGGAAGAACGCATTTCTATCTGGGATGCTGGGATGGCCTTGTTTAAGCAAAATCCTTTTTGGGGTGAGGGGCCATTGACCTACATGCACTCTTATCCTCGGATAAATGCTCCTTATCATGAACATGCTCACAGTCTATATATCGATACGATTCTGAGTTACGGAATTGTGGGAACTATTTTATTAGTTTTGTCTTCTGTTGCTCCTGTTCGTTTGATGATGGATATGAGTCAGGAGTCGGGGAAACGTCCGATTATTGGTCTTTATCTATCTTTCCTTACAGTGGTTGCTGTGCACGGAATCTTTGACCTGGCCCTCTTCTGGATTCAGTCAGGTTTCATTTTCTTGCTAGTTATGTGCAGCATTCCATTGGAACGTCGAACTTTGGTATCGGACATGACGGATTAAGTTTATAAGATTGAAATCTTCTACCTTGAGTAGGAGATTTTTTTACTGGGAAAAATTATTTCTAAATCGAAATAGTTGACAGATGGAACGACGAGTGTTACAATTACTTTATTCATTTCGATATAGAAATAAATTGGAGGTGTCATGAAAGATAGTCATTTGGTAGCCCTTCATATTCGTTTGTTGAATGGGCGGATTTTTCAAAAGTTACTTAGTCGGGATCCTGAAGCTCTTTATCGGAGTGAACAGGGGAAGATTTTAGCGGTTTTATGGAATAGTAAAACTGGTTGCGCAACTGCGACAGATATTGCGCTTGCGACTGGGCTTGCGAATAATACACTGACGACTATGATTAAAAAGCTAGAGGAACAAAATCTTGTAACTATTAGTCCATGTGGGGAAGATAAGCGTAAGAAGTATTTGGTTTTAACAGAGTTGGGGCAGTCTCAGAAAGAAGTGGGGCATCGTGTCAGTCAGAAATTGGATACGATCTTTTACAAAGGATTTTCAGAGGAAGAAATTCGTCAGTTTGAAGCCTTTCAAGAAAGAATTTTGGCTAATCTGAAAGAGGAGGAAAATGAGGTTTAAAATGGAGCAAATTAGCTGTTTATAAGTAAAGACCACTTTTGACTTTGTTTTCAAACTCTTAGGACAAGGAAACTATGTGGTTAGCTATGGTCAGACTCAGATTGGTGGAGTTGCCTATGCCCAGTATGATATCTTCCGTCTAGAAAACGGGAAAATTGTGGAGCATTGGGACAATAAGGAAGTCATGCCTAAGGTAGAAGACTTGACCAATCGAGGGAAGTTTTAAATTGAGGATACAGAATGATTGAATACAAAAATGTGGCGCTACGCTACACAGAAAAAGATGTCTTGAGAGACGTCAATTTACAGATTGAGAATGGCGAGTTTATGGTTTTAGTTGGGCCATCTGGGTCCGGTAAGACAACCATGATTAAGATAATTAACCGTCTCTTGGAACCTACTGATGGAAATATTTATATGGATGGCAAGCGTATCAAAGACTATGACGAGCGGGAGCTTCGTCTTTCTACTGGTTATGTTTTACAGGCCATTGCTCTGTTTCCCAATCTAACGGTCGCGGAAAATATTGCACTGATTCCTGAAATGAAGGGATGGACTAAGGAAGAAATTGCGAAGAAAACAGAAGAGCTTTTGGCTAAGGTTGGCTTACCAGTGGCTGAGTATGGGCATCGTTTGCCTAGTGAATTATCTGGTGGGGAGCAACAGCGGGTTGGTATTGTCCGTGCTATGATTGGTCAGCCTAAGATTCTTCTCATGGATGAACCTTTTTCGGCCTTGGATGCAATTTCGAGAAAACAGTTGCAGGTTTTGACGAAAGAATTGCATAAAGAGTTTGGGATGACAACGATTTTTGTTACCCATGATACGGATGAAGCTCTGAAATTGGCGGACCGTATTGCTGTTTTGCAGGATGGAGAGATTCGTCAGGTGGCGAATCCCGAGACGATTTTAAAAGCTCCTGCAACAGACTTTGTAGCAGACTTGTTTGGAGGTAGTGTTCATGACTAATTTAATTGCAACTTTTCAGGATCGTTTTAGTGATTGGTTGACAGCTCTATCTCAACATTTGCAGTTGTCACTTTTGACCTTGTTGTTGGCTATTTTTATCGCGATTCCCTTGGCTGTTTATCTCCGCTATCATGAGAAGTTGGCCGACTGGGTCTTGCAGATTGCAGGGATTTTCCAGACTATCCCGTCTCTGGCCTTGTTGGGGCTCTTTATCCCCTTGATGGGAATTGGAACCTTGCCGGCTTTAACAGCGCTAGTGATTTATGCGATTTTCCCGATCTTACAAAATACCATCACTGGGTTGAAGGGAATTGATCCAAGTCTGCAAGAGGCTGGGATTGCCTTTGGGATGACTAGATGGGAGCGCCTCAAGAAGTTTGAAATTCCACTTGCCATGCCTGTCATTATGTCTGGGATTCGCACGGCGGCCGTCTTGATTATCGGTACGGCAACCTTGGCGGCCTTGATTGGTGCAGGGGGACTAGGTTCCTTTATCCTTTTGGGAATTGACCGTAATAATGCCAGTCTGATTTTGATTGGGGCCCTTTCTTCTGCAGTGCTGGCTATTGCCTTTAACTTACTATTAAAAGTGATGGAAAAAGCAAAATTGCGGACGATTTTCTCTGGTTTTGCCTTGGTGACAATATTACTCGGTCTGTCTTATAGTCCAGCCCTCTTGGCTCAAAAAGAGAAAGAAAATTTGGTGATTGCTGGGAAATTGGGTCCAGAACCAGAAATTTTGGCCAATATGTATAAGTTGCTGATTGAAGAAAATACCAGTATGACTGCAACTGTTAAACCGAATTTTGGGAAAACAAGCTTTCTCTATGAAGCTCTGAAAAAAGGCGATATTGACATCTATCCTGAATTTACGGGTACGGTGACTGAAAGTTTGCTTCAACCATCACCGAAAGTGAGTCATGAGCCAGAGCAGGTTTATGATGTGGCGCGTGATGGTATTGCCAAACAGGATCATCTAGCCTATCTCAAACCTATGTCTTATCAAAATACCTATGCTGTAGCTGTTCCGAAAAAGATTGCTCAAGAATATGGCTTGAAGACTATTTCGGACTTGAAAAAAGTGGAAGGACAGTTGAAGGCAGGCTTTACACTCGAATTTAATGACCGTGAAGATGGCAATAAGGGCTTGCAATCAATGTATGGTCTCAATCTCAATGTAGCGACCATGGAGCCAGCCCTTCGCTATCAGGCAATTCAGTCAGGTGATATTCAAATCACGGATGCCTATTCGACTGATGCAGAGTTGGCGCGTTATGATTTGCAGGTCTTGGAAGATGACAAGCAACTCTTCCCACCTTATCAAGGAGCGCCACTCATGAAAGAAGCTCTTCTCAAGAAACATCCTGAGTTGGAGAAAGTTCTCAATAAATTGGCTGGTAAAATTACTGAAAGCCAGATGAGTCAGCTCAACTACCAAGTCGGTGTTGAAGGCAAGTCAGCAGAACAAGTAGCCAAGGAGTTTCTACAAGAACAAGGTTTGTTGAAGAAATAGCTTGAAAAGCTAAACTCAACTTCCTTAAACTACTTTACAGAAGAATGCTCAGACAATTTCGTCTGGGCTTTTTGAGTGTCATAATTAATGATTTTCATTTTTAAATGGAAAATAAGAGAAAATTTTCAGGATTTTTCAAATTTCACTGTAAAGACACTTGACTATTCATAAAATAGGTGTATAATGCTTTGTGAACTACTTAACAAATAAGGATTTTTAGCTCATGTCGACTAAGGTTAAAAATCTTGTGTATAGACAGTTCATTATCTAATAGAGCGTTGCGTCCGAAAGTCTATCCAGACACGGCTCTTTAAAAACAAAAGGAGAAATGATGCATACTTATTTGCAAAAGAAAATTAAAAATATCAAAACAACTCTAGGTGAAATGTCAGGTGGTTACCGTCGTATGGTTACGGCGATGTCTGATTTAGGATTTTCAGGAACTATGAAGGCTATCTGGGATGACCTTTTTGCCCATCGTAGTTTCGCCCAGTGGCTTTATTTGCTGGTTTTAGGAAGTTTTCCTCTCTGGCTGGAGTTGATTTATGAACACCGTATTGTTGACTGGATTGGGATGATTTGTAGCCTGACTGGGATTATCTGTGTTATCTTTGTATCGGAAGGTCGAGCAAGTAATTATCTTTTTGGCTTGATTAACTCTGTTATTTACCTTATTTTGGCCCTACAGAAAGGATTTTATGGTGAGGTGCTCACGACCCTTTACTTCACAGTTATGCAACCGATTGGACTTCTAGTGTGGATTTACCAAGCACAGTTTAAGAAGGAAAAGCAGGAGTTTGTTGCACGTAAACTGGACGGCAAGGGCTGGACAAAGTATATTTCCATTAGTGTTCTTTGGTGGTTGGCCTTTGGCTTCATTTATCAGTCTATTGGTGCTAATCGTCCCTATCGGGATTCTATCACTGATGCGACCAATGGGGTTGGGCAAATCCTCATGACAGCTGTTTACCGTGAACAGTGGATATTCTGGGTGGCCACCAATGTCTTTTCAATCTATCTTTGGTGGGGAGAAAGCCTGCAAATTCAAGGGAAATATCTAATTTATCTCATTAATAGTCTAGTTGGTTGGTATCAATGGAGCAAGGTTGCTAAGTAGAATACTGACTTACCTAACTAGGAAAAGATGTTTGAAAATGCTGTTTTGAGATTTCGATTAAAACAGAAAGAGTTGATAATCAAGGATTTCAGATGATGAAAAAGAGGATCTGTGGGTCCTCTTTTGTTGTTGAAAAAGTAAAAACTCAGTAGCCGGGGTATAAGACAACTGAGCTCTACTCTGTATTCATTTTTTATAAATAAGAAGGTCTAGATAAAACTGGACCACTTCTTGTTCTGTGAGATCTTGCCCTTTTTTGAGCCACCAGATCAATGTCTCGATAAAGTTGGTTACAACTAAGTGTTGGAGATAAGAATCAGGCAGACTGGGGTGAGCTTTTTTCAAGTCATCAGCCAGCATGGGATAGACGTGGTGCTCCAACTCTCTCTGGAGTTGACGGAGGAAGTAGTCATTTTTGGAGAATAGCAAACTAGTGATATGGTCTTGGTTTTTCTGAAAATGTAGAAAGAGGTGGGTGAGGTAATCTTCGGTTGAAATGGCTTGCTCTCTTTCAAAGAGATGATGGAAGAGGTAGCGACAGAGCTCATCCAGAAGTAGCTCCTTACTCTCATAGTGACAGTAAAATGTAGAGCGTCCCACATCTGCGAAATCAATGATATCCTGAACAGTAGTGGCCTCGTAGCCCTTAGCATTCAAAAGTTGTAGAAAGGCTTGATAGATGGCTTTTTTTGTTTTACTGATACGGCGATCAATCTTAGTCATATGGACACTTGAGGCAAATTGTTCAGAACTGAATAAAGCTGACCTTTTGCTTCTATCCTTTCTTTGAGTTTTAGTGGATAATGATAATGAACAAGATGTTCATGAATCTATTATAACAAAGGAATGAGAAATATGAAGGCAAAATATGCTGTTTGGGTGGCTTTTTTCTTAAATTTGACTTATGCTATTGTCGAGTTTATTGCAGGTGGAGTATTTGGTTCGAACGCTGTTCTTGCTGACTCTGTGCATGACTTGGGAGATGCGATTGCAATTGGAATATCAGCTTTTCTAGAAACCATCTCCAATCGTGAAGAAGACAATCAGTACACCTTGGGTTATAAGCGTTTTAGTCTGCTAGGAGCCTTGGTAACAGCGATAATACTCATGACAGGGTCTGTTCTAGTCATTTTGGAAAATGTCACGAAGATTTTGCATCCGCAACCAGTCAATGATGAGGGGATTCTCTGGTTAGGAATGATTGCGATTACTATTAATGTTTTAGCGAGTCTAGTGGTTGGTAAGGGAAAGACAAAGAATGAGTCTATTCTGAGTCTGCATTTTCTGGAAGATACCCTAGGGTGGGTGGCTGTCATCCTAATGGCCATTGTTCTTCGATTTACGGATTGGTATATCCTAGATCCGCTTTTGTCCCTTGTCATTTCTTTCTTTATTCTTTCAAAAGCCCTTCCACGTTTTTGGTCTACAGTCAAGATTTTTTTGGATGCTGTGCCGGAAGGTATTAATATCAAGCAAGTAAAGAGTGGCCTGGAGCGATTGGACAATGTAGCTAGCCTTAATCAGCTTAATCTCTGGACTATGGATGGTTTGGAAAAAAATGCCATTGTCCATGTTTGTATGAAAGAAATGGGAAATATGGAAGCTTGTAAAGAATCTATTCGAATTTTTCTCAAAGATTGTGGTTTCCAAAATATTACCATTGAAGTGGATGTTGACCTAGAAACTCACCAAGCGCATAAGCGAAAGGTGTGTGACTTGGAGCCGAATCATGGGCATCGTCATTAGAAAAAGTGAAAAATGATTGGGTACTATCGTATTTGGAATAGAGTAATTTCTTTATTATTTATACTCAATGAAAATCAAAGAGCAAACTAGGAAGCTAGCCGCAGGTTGTACTTGAGTACGGTAAGGCGACGCTGACGTGGTTTGAATTTGATTTTCGAAGAGTATTAAATATTTTAAAAGATTGGTAATAGAAGAGCATTGTATAAACTCCATATATATGATTGCTAATGATAAAAGATTTTCGATTAGGTGCAAAATGCTTGACTTGGAGTCAACTCAAAGTTATATAATAAGATAAGTGAGTTAGAGTAATTTAAACTCAGTGAATGAAATGAGAGGAGATTGGCCTATGAATATTAAATCTGCTAGTGATTTGTTGGGAATTTCAGCGGATACGATTCGGTACTATGAACGGGTTGGTCTTGTGCCACCGATTACTCGTACCGCTACTGGGATTCGTGATTTTCAAGATCAGGATATAGAAGCGTTGGAATTTATTAAGTGTTTCCGTTCGGCAGGTGTCTCTGTAGACAGTTTAGTTGACTATATGTCGCTCTACCAAAAGGGGGATGAAACGAGAGAGGAGAGGCTTGGTATTTTAGAAGAGGAAAAGCAAAAATTAGAGGAGCGCTTGTCTCAGTTACAGACGGCTTTAAATCGCTTAAATATCAAAATTAAACTTTATAAGGAAGGGAAATTTTAAATGAAATCAGCAGTATATACAAAGGCGGGTCAGGTTGGACTTGCTACAATTGAACGCCCGCAAATTATAGACGCAGATGATGTGATTATTCGTGTAGTTCGCGCGTGCGTTTGCGGATCGGATCTGTGGAGGTACCGTAATCCAGAAACGAAAGCTGGACACAAAAATAGTGGACACGAAGCGATTGGGATTGTCGAAGAAACTGGGGAAGCCATTACGACGGTGAGACCAGGTGACTTTGTCATCGTCCCTTTTACACATGGATGTGGTGAGTGTGATGCCTGTCTTGCTGGATTTGACGGTTCTTGCGACAATCATATTGGTAATAACTTGGGGGGCGATTTTCAGGCGGAATATATCCGATTCCACTATGCAAACTGGGCGCTGGTTAAAATCCCTGGACAACCTTCTGACTACACAGAAGGTATGCTAAAGTCCCTCTTGACTCTTGCTGATGTCATGCCGACAGGCTATCATGCGGCGCGAGTTGCAAATGTTCAAAAAGGGGACAAGGTTGTTGTTATCGGTGATGGGGCTGTTGGTCAATGTGCTGTCATCGCGGCGAAGATGCGTGGAGCATCGCAAATTATCCTTATGAGTCGTCATGAAGACCGTCAAAAGATGGCCATGGAGTCAGGTGCGACAGCGGTTGTAGCTGAGCGAGGTCAAGAAGGTATTGCCAAGGTGCGTGAAATTCTCGGTGGCGGAGCGGACGCAGCACTTGAATGTGTTGGTACGGAGGCTGCTGTAGAACAGGCGCTAGGCGTTCTTCATAATGGAGGGCGCATGGGCTTTGTTGGTGTACCGCACTATAATAATCGTGCTCTTGGTTCGACATTTATGCAAAATATCTCTGTAGCAGGTGGGGCAGCTTCTGCTACAACATATGATAAGCAATTTTTACTAAAAGCTGTTCTGGATGGTGATATCAATCCAGGTCGCGTCTTTACTTCAAGTTATAAACTGGAAGATATCGACCAGGCTTATAAAGACATGGATGAACGTAAGACCATTAAGTCTATGATTGTGATGGACTAAAAAAGAGAATCCTAATGGAGATTTGAGACTCTCTATTAGGATTTTTTGTCATGTTTAATTTGTGGAGTTATGGCAGAGTACTCTCTCTCAATGTCAGTCTGGTTCCCAACATGGTTAGGCTAGGGATTTTGCGACCGTGGAGCACTTCCTTGTTAAGAATATCCATACCTGCTCGGCCCATTTCTTCGGTATAGACGGTGATGCTGGAGAGGGGAGGATAAACCTGTTTGGTCAGACTAGTGTCGTTAAAGGAAATGAGGCTGACACGGTCTGGCAGGCTGATTCCAGCTTCTTGGAGGGCACGGAGGGCACCGATAGCTAAACTATCGCTGGCTGCGAAAAATGCTGGCGGGAGTTGGTCTCCCAAGTTCTGAATGGCCTCTTTCATTAAGTCATAGCCAGACTGGGCAGTAAAGCTTCCTTGAAAGACCAGTTCATCATGATAGATTCCTTTTGTTTGACTGTAGTTTCTGAAGTTTTCAAGACGCTTGTCCTGAATGATTTCTTCTTGGTCAGTTGTTTCTTCAAGGCCTGTTAGAATCCCGATGCGGTCTATCCCTTGGCTGAGAAAATAATCGACAACCTGTTTCATGGCAGTGTAAAAGTCCGTGATAATGCAGGTATGTCCTAGTGAAAGAGTATCACTGTCTAGAAAGACAAGAGGCTTTTGGTATTCTTCAAAGGCAGAAATCTGTGCTCGGCTAAATTTACCGATACAGAGAATCCCAATCACTTCCTCGCTCAGGGTAAAAGGATGGTCATTAAAATAGCGTAAGATATCATAGTCCAGTTCTTGGGCTCTTTTTTCTATGCCTAGGCGAATCTGGTAGTAGTAGAGGTCGTCCAGCTCCCCTTGTTCGCTGACCCATTGAATAATGGCAATCTTTTGCTTGGGTTTATGGGACTCGCCTGTCTTGAGGTGCTTAGTGTACCCCAGCTCTTCAGCAACGGTTAAAATACGGTGTCTGGTTTCTTCTGTAACAGATAGGCTCTGGTCGCGGTTTAGGACACGGGATACGGTCGCGATAGAGACAGAGGCTAGCTGTGCAATGTCTTTTAAGGTAGCCATAAATCCTCCTTCTTTAAAGTTAGTATATCATATTTTTCTGCTTTTTACTGATAATTTAGTAAAAGTTTAGTAAAAAGGATTGACCGTGGGAAATCCCTTAGATACAATAGAAGAAAACGATTACACGTTAAGTTGACTTAACGGACAGTCAAAGGAGAATTCATATGACACAACATCTTACTGCTGAAACTCTTCGCAAAGACTTTCTTACTGTTTTTGGTCAAGAAGCAGACCAAACTTTCTTTTCACCAGGTCGTATCAACTTGATTGGTGAACACACAGACTATAATGGTGGACATGTATTTCCAGCAGCCATTTCCTTAGGAACTTATGGGGCTGCTCGCAAACGTGATGACCAAGTCTTGCGTTTCTACTCAGCTAACTTTGAGGACAAGGGCATTATCGAAGTGCCTCTCGCTGACCTCAAGTTTGAAAAAGAGCATAACTGGACCAATTATCCAAAAGGAGTTCTTCATTTCTTGCAAGAAGCTGGACATGTGATTGACAAAGGTTTTGATTTTTATGTTTATGGGAATATCCCAAATGGTGCTGGTTTGTCTTCTTCAGCATCCCTTGAACTCTTAACAGGGGTCGTGGCAGAGCATCTCTTTGATTTAAAATTAGAGCGTCTCGATTTGGTTAAAATTGGCAAACAAACAGAAAATAACTTTATCGGAGTCAACTCTGGCATTATGGACCAATTTGCTATTGGTATGGGTGCAGACCAACGTGCTATTTACCTTGATACCAATACCTTAGAGTATGATTTGGTGCCACTTGATTTGAAGGACAATGTTGTTGTCATCATGAACACCAATAAACGCCGTGAATTGGCTGACTCTAAGTACAATGAACGTCGTGCTGAGTGTGAAAAAGCAGTGGAAGAATTGCAAGTTGCTTTAGATATTCAGACCTTGGGTGAATTGGATGAGTGGGCCTTTGACCAATACAGCTACCTAATCAAAGATGAAAATCGTTTGAAACGTGCTCGCCATGCTGTGCTTGAAAACCAACGTACCCTCAAAGCTCAAGCAGCCCTTCAAGCAGGAGATTTGGAAACATTTGGTCGTTTGATGAATGCTTCTCACGTTTCTCTAGAACATGACTATGAAGTAACTGGCTTGGAATTGGATACCCTTGTTTACACAGCTTGGGCACAAGAAGGCGTTCTCGGTGCTCGTATGACAGGGGCAGGTTTTGGCGGATGTGCCATTGCTTTGGTGCAAAAAGATGCTGTCGATGCCTTTAAGGAAGCTGTAGGCAAACACTACGAGGAAGTCGTTGGATACGTTCCAAGCTTCTATATCGCTGAAGTTGCAGGTGGCACTCGCGTCCTTGACTAGTCAAAAGGAGGCTTTATGGTGACCTTAGTAGATAAATTTGTAACACATGTCATTGCAGAAAGTACCTTTGAGGAAATGGATCGAATCTACCTGACCAATCGTGTCTTGGCACGAGTGGGAGACGGTGTTTTGGAAGTTGAGACCGACCTGGATAAATTGATTGACCTCAAGGACCAGCTGGTTGAGGAAGCCGTTCGATTAGAGACGATTGAGGATAGTCAGACTGCGCGTGAAATCCTCGGTGCTGAACTGATGGACTTGGTGACCCCTTGTCCAAGTCAGGTCAATCGTAACTTCTGGTCAACCTATGCCCACTCTCCTGAGCAAGCGATAGCGGATTTTTACCAACTCAGTCAGAAAAATGACTACATCAAACTCAAGGCTATTGCTAAAAATATTGCTTATCGTGTACCGTCTGACTACGGTGAACTTGAAATTACCATCAATCTCTCTAAGCCTGAAAAAGATCCGAAAGAGATTGCAGCAGCCAAGTTGGTGCAAACTAGCAATTATCCTCAGTGTCAACTTTGTCTAGAGAATGAGGGCTACCATGGTCGGGTAAACCACCCAGCTCGCAGCAACCACCGTATTATCCGTTTTGAAATGGCTGGTCAGGAGTGGGGGTTCCAGTACTCGCCCTATGCTTACTTTAATGAGCACTGTATTTTCTTAGATGGCCAGCATCGTCCTATGGCCATTAGCCGTCAGAGTTTTGAGCGTCTACTGGCTATTGTAGAGCAGTTTCCAGGATATTTTGCAGGCTCTAATGCCGACTTGCCTATTGTGGGGGGGCTCTATTCTAACTCATGATCACTATCAGGGAGGCCGTCACGTATTTCCTATGGAATTGGCTCCCTTGCAAAAGACCTTCCGATTTGCTGGTTTTGAGAAGGTCAAGTCTGGGATTGTCAAGTGGCCTATGTCAGTGCTACGTTTGACCTCGGATTCTAAAGAGGATTTGATCAACTTGGCTGACAAGATTTTACAGGAATGGCGCCAGTATTCAGATCCAAGGGTGCAAGTCTTGGCAGAAAGTAATGGAACACCACACCATACCATTACACCCATTGCCCGCAAACGCGATGGTCAGTTTGAGTTGGACTTGGTCTTGCGGGACAATCAGACATCGCCAGAGCATCCTGATGGTATCTATCATCCCCATAAGGATGTCCAACATATCAAGAAGGAAAATATCGGCTTGATTGAGGTCATGGGCTTGGCTATCTTACCACCACGTCTGAAAACAGAAGTGGAGCAAGTCGCTAGATATCTCGTGGGAGATGGTGATACAGTTGCTGATTATCATCAGAAATGGGCAGACCAACTCAAAGTCCAACATCCAGACCTAACAGATAAAGAAAAAGCCCTTGAAATCGTCAAGGACTCTGTGGGTACTATCTTTGCGCGTGTACTTGAGGATGCAGGAGTCTACAAGCAGACGGAACAAGGACAGGCAGCCTTTATGCGCTTTGTGGAACAGGTCGGAATTTTACTAGACTAGGAGCTTTCTCCTTGCACAGTCCTATAAAAAGTAGTATCATAGTGTCGTTTGAAATATCAGGAGGAAACGATGAAAGATTTTCATTTTGACGCTATATCTGCTTTTGAAAATTACGAAATTGAACAAATGAGAGATGGCCACGTTGTGGTGACGACAAAAGTAGTGGATTCGTCGCTCAACTACTATGGCAATGCCCATGGTGGCTATCTCTTTACTCTCTGTGACCAGATTAGTGGTTTGGTGGTCATATCTCTGGGACTTGATGGAGTGACACTCCAATCTTCTATCAACTACCTCAAAGCAGGAAAACTCGACGATGTGCTGACCATTAAAGGAGAATGTGTCCATCAAGGTCGCACAACCTGTGTGGTGGATGTCGATATCACCAATCAAGAAGGCAGAAACGTCTGCAAAGCAACCTTTACCATGTTTGTCACAGGTCAGCGGTCAGAAGAAAGACAGGTACGAATATAGATAACTAAAAAAGAGGCTGAACAGAAAGTTTTTAAAATTAGAAAAAGGCATAATATCAGGTGTTGAGAACCTTGATATTATGCCTTTTATTGTGGGAAAATTCACTTCATTTTTCCTAAAATTGAGTTTCTGTTCAGTTTTTTGTTACTTTCATTTAAAAAATGTATAAATTAAAACTATTGTTATATTGAGCTATAAATTCGTGACTCAAAAATTAATCACTTTAACTATCAAGACTATCCATCAAAATTTTGGAAATAATAGTATGTCCAGCTCCAGAAGAATAACTTGAGTATAAGCCATTTGGAAGCCAGTATTCAAATGAAGAATTTATTTTTTTGATTGCAATTTTGATTTCTGTTAACAAACTCTGTTTATCATCAACTTCAATAGATTTTTCTTGTAAATAATTATATATAAATTTAATAATTGCACTAGACCCGATAGTTCCCTGAATAATATTATTGTCTCCTTCTTTTTGAAATAGCTGTGGCCATTTATTTTCGAAAGAGGACCAAATGATATTTATAATTTCAAAGCAAAAATCTATGCATCTATCTAATTCTGAAAGGTTACTTAAATCAATAAGATTTTTATTTTTTAAATAATTAACAATTGGCATATAGGCCCTGACAAATGAGTTAAGAGAAATTAATTTTCCCGTAGCTCTTGGAGTCCCCTCCCAAGCAATATTATTATAAAAATACGAATCTTTCGAACTATCTAATTTTCGAGCAATCTCTACTAAAATATATTGTTTTCTAGCTGAAATTTCTCTCTCTTCGAAATCGGAGTAAAGTGTTTTAGCTATTAGCGCCAAAGAAGTATCTACTTTTTTTGAGGTTTTATTTATAGTTATAAAGGTCTCAACTTCTAGCTTTATAGTCGGCTTTATTAAAGTAATAATATTAAGTTCATAATCCTTAATTTCATTATATAAATCTCTGTTTTTCTCTCTAATATTTTTAAATGCTTGAACTCTATGTTGGCCATCAACAATATACAAAGTGTTTGTTTCATCTTCACGTAAAGAACAAATGATAGGACTTGGGAAAAGAAAGTTCCTGTTTGCAAACTCATCAGTAATGTATTTTTCTATTTTATAAACATGTTTGTTATTTATTTCGCGTTGATAGCCTTTAAATGTTCTAGAGTCAAAAACATCTACTGTCGTTACTCTAATCAAGTCTTCAATAGTCATATTTTTAGATTCAATCCCAGAAAATTCTGAGTGAACTTGATTAATGTTATTTTCTTTCATTTAATTTATCCTTTTTGTTTTAAATCCATTTGTTTCTAAAAATGTTAATAGTAAAGGTTTATAATCTGTATTATTTTCTTCCTCTTCATCATCAACATCAAAACCTTCGTCTTCTGTTTCCTCTTCCAAATTTAAACCAGAATTTTCTATAATAGAAAAAATTAAGAGATCTAAGAAATTAGTATCTGTGATGTTATTAAAACAAAAATCAAAAATTTTTTTAATTGATTCTATCTCATCTTTGTGAAGTATAACTGACAATATTTCATTCAAATCTTCATAAACGTTACTAGTTTGTAGATTTGTATAGGTATAATTACTTTTTATTTCAATTGTTTGGTTACTCATCAACTGAATTAGTAATTCTTCCATAACAATAATATTTTTACGTATGAATACATTGAAGAAGATTGAATAAAAATAATGAGAATTTAAATCTTCTACCAAGTTTGCCTGTTTGAAATAAATCGTGAGTAATTGTTTTAATAAATCGTCTTTTTTGTATATTTCTTTTTTTAATAGGTATAGTTGTCTATCACAACTAGTTAGAGTGTTCCAGATTTCCTCAACATTTTTCTTTTTTTGTTCAATTCGGAAATCAAAATTGTTTGGTTTATAAATTGAACCATGTTCAACTTCACCCCATAAATTATGAATAGACGATTTAATTTGTATTTCAAATCCAAATTTTAGTTCTGGATTATCTGAAGATTGAATAAGTCCCTGGAACTTCATTATTGGGTGACCATTTGCTTGTTGATTATGTGGGCTTAATTGATCGGCTGGAATTTCAATATTTGACTTTTGGTTTAAAAATTCAATCAAATTTTCAGCTAATTGCTCTTCTTTATTGAAAAATAATGTATTTATTCTATAGCCAATAAAATCTGGTAAGTTTCTACTAAGAGTTTTTTTATTTATCTCATCCTCCCCTGTGATATAATCCCACTTATTTAAATAGTCGTTTCTGACTAGTTTTTCCACAAAGCTAACATTTGATTTAATTCTATTTTGTTTCCCCGTGATTTCTTTAGTAGTATTAATAGATATAAACTCTTCGAGGTATTCATTTAAACATTTATTAGATTGACTGACAGAATCAGAGAGCATATCAAATATATTTAACCATTCCTCTTTACTAGCTCTCATGTTTTTCCTCCCATTTTTTAATATAGACTCCAATTTCTTTTACAATTTCAGTAACTAAAGCATTTCCCATAAAAAACATTCTCATTTTATCAGATACCTCTACAATAGAACCATCAGATAATTTCTTTTTAGCTGTCCAATCATCTGGGAAATCCTGAAGTCGTTCAGCTTCAATGGGGGTAATTAATCTATATTTATTATTTATAAATAATAAATGTGTAGAACGATTAACCGTTCCTTCGGATGTAAGCATTGTTCGTCCAGGAAGGTTTAAATCATCATAAGGTGACATTCCTCCTTCTGAATAGATGTATTGATGTCCGTCAGAGGATGTTCGTTCAATTTTCTTAGGTCCTCTAAGATATTGAAATTTTTCTAATTTTGACTGATCAGTTAAAAAATATTTTTCAGGGACTTCAGACTCATCTTGAAGAATTTCTCCTAGAGTGATAGGATTACCATTGTAATTAGGTTCTGTATCAATAGAATAGTATTTTCCATGTCTCATAATTCCTGTATTCCAAACAGTACCAGTAAAAGTATCTGAAACTTCAACTATATCATTTGGTAACTCATAAAACACATGACGATTTTTAACTGCTATAGGTTTAATAGGAAATTGTTTAGCAAATAAACCTTGATTGAAAATATAGTCATCATACCTATTATCTTCAAAGATTTCTTCATTTTTTTCGTAAAGATTGTCAATTTTTTGGGCAAAGACGGTATCATTTCGATATACGAAAAAGAATACACGACGTCTTCGTTGGCTTCTTCCATACTCAGCAGCATTAATAACTCTCCACTCTACAGAATATCCAAGATTATTAAAAGCTGTGAGCATGATTGCAAAATCACGTCCTCTCTGTTTTGAGGGCGCTTTTAAAAGCCTATCCACATTTTCCAGAATTAAGTATTTGGGTCTAATGATTTCCGTTGCTCTAATGATTTCCCAAAATAAAACTCCTTTTTTTCCTTCAATACCTTTCTCATTTTTCTTGCTACGCGCAACAGAGTAATCTTGGCAAGGAAAACCACCGACAATCATATCGGCATCCATTTTGGAAAATTGTTCGTCCGTTATATCAGAGATACTAATATTGATGTTTTCGCTATTGGGGAAGTGATAATCATAGACCTCAAATGCGTCTTGAGATTTACGAGATGGTTCCCATTGGTTTGCCCATTTTGTTTTAAAGAGTTGCTTATCGGCATTTTCTAATCCTATTCGAAAACCGCCAACTCCAGCAAATAGTTCGAGAACTTTCATCTTTTCTCCTTCATTTTTTACAGTTTAATCCATTATATACTATTTTCAATGATTGATCAAGTATTAATGTTTGCTTTAGTTTAATTTGATATAATATAAAAGATAGGAGAAGAAAATGGATCAAAACTTATTTAACTATAACGATGAAGATATCGATAGTGTTATTGAATATTCTCATAAACTATTAAATAGAAAATTTTCCGATGTTATGGAAGAGTATAATCGTTCGCTTTATAAATCATATGACGATTATAATGATAGAGTAGTCTCTGAGGTACAAGATAAAGCAATTAGTATGAAGTCAAAAGGGCAGTATGGAAATTATATTGAAAAATATTTCTATGGTTATCAGCCAAATAGTGACTCGGAAGCTGACTTTGAAAAAATAGGTGTAGAATTAAAAGTTACTCCTTTTAAGATAAACAAAAATGGGACACTTAGTGCAAAAGAACGACTTGTATTAACAATACTAAACTATATGGAGGAAAATTTAGAGGATTTTTACTCCACTCATTTATGGAAAAAATGTGCAAAGATTTTGTTATTGTTTTACAATGGCTTAATTCCTAATCGAACAATGAAGGACTATGTCATTGAAAAAATATTTTTATATGAATGGTTTGAGGAGGATATGGCAGTCATCCTTGAAGACTATCAGAAGATTACAGATAAAATCAAAAATGGAAGGGCACATGAATTATCAGAATCAGATGGAAACTATTTATCAACTTGTACAAAAGGTGCAGGTAAAGGAAAGGATTTAAGACAGCAACCATTTAGTCATGAATTAGCAAAACAAAGAGCTTGGGAATTAAAATCAAGTTATATGACCTATCTGATTAATCATAAAATCTTTAACCAATCAGATCAAGAAAGTGTTCTGGCTAATTTTAGGGGTGAGAAAAAATCATTTACAGAGGTTATTGCAGAGAAGATTCTCACCTACAAAGGTTTCTCTGAACAAGAGTTATATGATAGATTTGAAGTGAATCCCAAAGCAAAAGGTAAGAATAGTACTCTGATTAGAAAAATTTTAGGCTTAACAGGGGATTTAGATAAAACTAAAGAATTTCAGAAAGCAAACATGAATTTGAGAGTTATTCGAGTAGATAAGAATAATTTACCTAAGGAAGACTCTCCATTTAAAACTTATTGTTTTAAAGAATTAGCAGAAACAGATAGTTGGGAATCATCACATGTTTATAATGAAATTTATAATAAACGATTCCTCTTCGTTATTTTTAAGGAAATTGAACCTAAGCTATTTGTATTAGATTCTATCAAATTTTGGGGATTTCAGGATAGACAATTAGAAGAAATCCAAAGAGTGTGGCAGGAAACTAGACAAATTATTTCTGACGGAGTTAAATTAACTCAAAATGGTAATAAAGTTTCAACTAATTTCCCTCAAAGTAAGATAAATAGAATCCTATTTACGAAATTACATGCTACCAATGCTTATTATGAAATTGAAAAAGGAAAATTTGTTGGGAAAGGCTCATTATCTGATACAGATGAACTTCCAGATGGACGTAGGATTACAAAACACTCCTTTTGGATGCCTAAGAAGTTTATAAAAGAAATATTAGATGGGAATTGGGATTGATTGTATTTATAATCAATTTGTGATAAACAAAAAAGAGGTTCACACCTCTTTTTCTTATTTCTTTTTATGATTTAGTACGGCATTGAGGACAATGGCGAGTAGGCTGGCTACGACGATTCCGTTTGAGAAGAACATTTGGAAGGCTGTCGGCATGCTGACAAAGAGATTACTGTTGTTGAGTCCGACACCTGCAGCGATTGATACAGCTGCGATAAGTAAGTTATGTTCATTGTTAGCAAAGTCAACACGAGCGAGGATTTGCATTCCTTGAATCGATACAAAACCAAACATCACCAGCATGGCACCACCGAGGACAGGGCTCGGAATGATTTGAGCAAGGGCACCAAACTTAGGAAGGAGTCCAAGGAGAACGAGGAAACCAGCTGCGTAGTAGATTGGCAGGCGAGTCTTGATACCTGATAATTTAACTAAACCAACGTTTTGTGAAAATCCTGTGTAAGGGAAGGTGTTAAAGATTCCTCCGAGAAGTACGGCCAAACCTTCTGCGCGGTAACCGTTGCGAAGGCGTGTGCTGTCGATTGGGTCTTTTGTGATATCAGACAAGGCTAGGTAAACACCAGTCGATTCAACCATAGACACCGTTGCGATGATACACATCATGACAATAGATGAGATTTCAAAGGTTGGCATCCCAAAGTAGAGGGGAGTTGGGACATGGACAAGTGGTGCTGCCGCAACAGGAGAGAAGTCCACCAAACCCATGCTAGCAGCAATGGCAGTTCCAACAACTAGACCAATCAAAATGGAGATAGACTTGATAAATCCTTTGGTAAAGATGTTAATCAAGAGGATAATCAGAACAGTGATAGCGGCAAGCAAGAGACTTTGACCAGTTGGTTCTGGAACGTTATTTCCCATATTTCCAATAGCGACAGGAATCAAGGTTAAACCAATCGTGGTAATTACAGAACCTGTTACGATAGATGGGAAGAGATTGGCCACTTTTGAGAAGATGCCTGAAACAAGAACCACGTAAATCCCTGATGCGATAAGGGCACCAAACATAGCTCCACTACCATGGCTTTGTCCAATCATAATCAAGGGGGCTACCGACTGAAAGGCAACTCCAAGAACGACTGGGAGTCCAATCCCAAAGTATTTGTTGAGTTGAAGTTGGAGGAAGGTTGCCACCCCACACATGAAGATATCTGTAGAAATCAGGTAGGTTAACTGCTCAGCCGAATAGCCAAGGGCTGTCGCAATCATGATGGGAACCAGGATGGATCCTGAGTACATAGCTAGTAAGTGCTGCAAGCCAAGAACGGCTGCTTGTGAATGTTTTTCTTGAGTTTGCATTAGAGATCTGCCTCCTTAAATACGACTTGACCATTTTCAAAACGATCCAAACGAGCGAGTGATAGAACAGGGTAGCCTGCTTTTTCAAGCAAATCACGGCCATCTTGGAAGGATTTTTCAATCACAATACCGATAGCTTCGACTGTAGCACCAGCTTGTTCGATGATTTGAATCAAGCCTTTGGCAGCTTGGCCGTTAGCAAGGAAATCGTCGATAATCAAGACCTTGTCCTCTGGTGAGAGGAATTTTCCAGCGATAGAAACGGTGCTTGTTACCTGCTTGGTAAAGGAGTAAACTTCGGCAGTTAAGATTCCTTCGTTCATAGTGATGTTCTTAGCTTTTTTGGCGAAAATCATGGGAACGTTTAAGGCTTCAGCTGTAAAAACGGCTGGGGCAATACCCGACGCTTCAATGGTTACGACTTTGGTAATGCCAGCAGAAGCAAATTTTTCCGCAAAAACCTTACCAATCTCTCGCATCAAGCTAAAGTCAACTTGGTGGGTTAAAAAGGAATCTACCTTGAGAATGTTGTCACCCAAGATATGCCCATCCTTGAGGATGCGCTCTTCTAATAATTTCATAAGACCTCCTAAAGTCTAAAAGCCAATCCATTTGCTTGTTTATAGTTTCTAGCAAGAAATAGAAAAAGGACTTACTTAATCTCTAAGCAAGTCCCCAAAATAGGCATGGCAAAAATGACCATACCTCACTGCTGACTTACTTATTGTTAGGTGTTCCGGCACCTTGTAGAAACGTCGCGCCAATTCACGACATAAACAAGTAAAATGATATTTAATTTAAAATAGGCTTGAGCCAATGTTTTTATTTTACACTAAATAACTTTAGAAATCAAATATTTTGTCAGTGTTTTGGAATAAAAAACGAACAAATTGAAGAAAAATAGACAAATTCTCAATTATAGGCTAACATTTAGAAGTATTTTCCATCGTAAAAGACATATTATCAAGATTCTTCAACACCTGACAATATGCCTTTTTCTGATTTGAAAGATTTTTTCTATTCGCTAAATCTTAAAAAATAGCCATCTGGATCTAAAACTGCAAATTCGTGAGGGTAAATAAAGCTATCTCCTACTCGAAATTCTCTTTTGGTCAGCGGACGATGGGTAGGATAGTCAGCTTCCAGCAGTTTTTGGTGGAGCTGAGGGACATCCTTGATGCCAAAGGAAATATTGACACCGCGCCCGAAAGGATAGGTCAGCTGAGCTAATTCTTCTGCGCTGCCTTCTTCTAGCATAAGTTGGCAGTCTTCAAGCGAGAGGAAGAGAAATTTCTCCTCTGGACGCTCGTATTCGACAGAGAATCCTAGCAGGTTGCAGTAGAAGTGGCGTGATTTTTCGATGTCAGATACTACAAACTCAGGAATGACAGCTTGGTAGTCCATTCGTTTTCTCCTTAGAGTTCAATTTCCAAGACAATGGGTGTGTGGTCTTGGCGAGCACCTGAGTCAATCATATCAGATTTAGTGACCTTGTCTGCGAGACGGTTACTTGTGAGCCAGTAGTCGATTCTCCAGCCTGTATTGTTGATTTTAGAAGTCTTGCTGCGCTGTGCCCACCAAGTGTAGCGTTCTGGAACATCGCCGTGAACATGACGGAATGTATCAGTAAATCCAGTTGCTAAAAGGTTGGTAAATCCAGCACGTTCCTCGTCGGTAAATCCTGGTGAACGGCGGTTGCTAGCAGGATTCGCAAGGTCAATTTCATTGTGGGCTACGTTGTAGTCACCGGTCGCAAGGACTGGTTTTTCTTTGTCTAGTTGAGCCAAATACTCCGCATATTTGGCATCCCAGATTTGGCGTTCTTCCAAGCGTTTGAGTCCATCGCCAGCATTTGGTGTGTAAACTTGGGTCACGAAAAATTCATCAAATTCTAGAGTGATGATACGGCCTTCCAAGTCCATGGTAGAAGGGGCACCGATTTCTGGGAAGCTGATAGTTGGTGTAAGTTCTTTCTTATAGAGGAACATGGTTCCAGCATAGCCTTTACGGGCAGGTTCTTGGGAAGAGCGCCACGTGTTTTCGTAGTCTGGGAAGAGTTCAGCTAAAATTTCCAAGTGTTTCTTTGTAGGCCCCTTGGCAGAAAGCTTGGTTTCTTGGATAGCGATGATATCAGCATTTTCAGCGATCAAGGTTTGTAGTACTTCTTGGGACAATTTGGCACGAGCTGAGTCACTAGTTAGGGCAGCATTGAGGGAATCAATATTCCATGAGATGAGTTTCATAAAGTTACCTTTTTCATTCAGATTATAGATTTTATTATACCAAAAAAAGGTCCATTTCCCCAACGTATGGCTTGAAAAATCACTCTCTTTCGTTTATAATTAAGAATGATTTTATGAAAGGGAGTGAAAATAAATGAAATTTTACTCATATGACTATGTACTTAGCCAAATCAGTCAGCAAAATGGAATGATGATTGGCTTTGGGATTGTGCTCCTAGCTATCACAGGATTTTTTGCTTTTAAAGCCTATCGAGATAAAAAGGGGACTAAGTTTCGGGAATTGGTCATGATTTTGGCCTTGACCTTGGTGGCCATGCTTTTGGTGACAATCTCAAAATACCAGACCAATCAAGCCTCTAACAACCAATTTCAAACTTCCCTTCATTTCATAGAGGTTGTTTCCAAAGACTTGGGAGTGGATAAATCAGAAGTTTATGTCAATACTTCTGCAGCCACTGATGGAGCACTTATCAAGGTAGGTTCAAATTTCTATCGTGCCATGAACGGGAGCCAACCAGACAAGTATCTTTTAGAGAAATTAGAATTGCATCAAACAGACGCTATTGAATTGGTGGAGGTAAACAAATGACACTCAATTATATGGAAATTTTAATCAAACTGGCCTTGGGTCTTTTCTCTCTTGTTTTTGTTATTAATGTGACAGGAAAGGGGAATCTAGCACCTAACTCTGCTACAGACCAAATTCAGAACTATGTTCTTGGTGGGATCATCGGTGGGGTGATTTACAATAGTTCAATCAGCATTCTGCAGTATGCAGTGATTTTGATGATGTGGACGATTTTGGTCTTGACCCTCAAGTGGCTCAATAACAATGTTCGTTTTGTCAAACGCTTGATTGATGGAAAACCAACTCTCCTTATCAAAAATGGGCAGATTGACCCAGAAGCCTGTCGTTCAGTTGGTTTGTCTGCAGCAGAAGTTGCTCTCAAACTTCGTAGCCAAGGGATTTTCCAGATGAAACAGGTCAAACGCGCTGTGCAGGAGCAAAATGGCCAACTCATCGTGGTCCAAATAGGAGATGAAAATCCTAAGTATCCAGTTGTGACTGACGGTGTGATCCAAGTCGATGTCTTGGAAACGATTGGCCGTAGCGAAGAGTGGCTGCTTGATAATCTCAGCAAACAAGGACATGACAATGTAGCCAATATCTTTATCGCTGAGTATGACAAGGGTGCGGTCACAGTCGTAACCTATGAATAAGAAAAACCTGGGGTCTTGGCCTCAGGTTTCTATTTGCAATCAGAAAGGGATGTTATGTCCATTATTCAAAAACTTTGGTGGTTTTTCAAGTTAGAAAAACGCCGTTATTTAGTCGGGATTGTGGCTCTGGTCTTGGTTTCCGTCCTCAACCTCATTCCCCCAATGGTTATGGGGAGGGTCATTGATGCCATCACATCGGGGCAATTAACCCAGCAGGACCTCCTTCTTAATCTATTTTATCTACTTCTGGCAACCTTTGGGATGTACTATCTGCGCTATGTTTGGCGCATGTATATCCTTGGAACTTCCTACCGTCTAGGGCAGATTATGCGGTCTCGTTTGTTTGAGCATTTTACTAAAATGTCGCCAGCCTTTTATCAGACCTATCGGACGGGGGACTTGATGGCACACGCAACCAATGATATCAATGCCCTAACGCGTCTGGCAGGGGGTGGTGTTATGTCTGCCGTGGATGCCTCTATCACGGCTTTAGTGACCTTGATGACCATGCTCTTTAGCATTTCGTGGCAAATGACCCTAGTTGCCATTTTACCCTTACCTTTCATGGCTTATGCGACCAGTCGTCTAGGGAGAAAGACCCACAAGGCTTTTGGCGAATCACAGGCTGCCTTTTCCGAACTTAATAATAAGGTACAGGAGTCTGTATCAGGTATTAAAGTGACCAAGTCTTTCGGTTATCAGGCGGACGAGCTCAAGTCTTTCCAGGCAGTCAATGAATTGACCTTCCAAAAGAACCTCCAAACCATGAAATACGATAGTCTCTTTGACCCTATGGTTCTCTTGTTTGTTGGTTCATCCTATGTTTTAACCCTCTTGGTCGGCTCCTTGATGGTTCAGAAAGGGCAAATCACGGTTGGTAATCTGGTCACCTTTATCAGCTACTTGGATATGCTGGTTTGGCCTCTTATGGCCATCGGTTTCCTCTTTAATATTACTCAGAGAGGGAAGGTTTCCTACCAGCGGATTGAGGAACTTTTGTCTCAGGAATCACCTGTACAAGACCCT
>NZ_KV794217.1:26175-39469 GCF_001808665.1 Streptococcus sp. HMSC070B10
AGTTTCCTCTAGACAGTATTGAAAATGGGCGCTTGCAGTATGCCATTGATAGCTTTGCCTTTGAAAATGAGGAAACACTGACAAATGTTCACTTTAGTTTGGAAAAAGGGCAAACTCTGGGCTTGGTTGGGCAGACAGGTTCTGGTAAAACGTCCTTAATCAAACTCCTCTTGCGTGAATACGATGTGGATAAGGGAGCTATTTACCTAAACGGTCATAATATTCGTGACTATCGTCTGACAGATCTTCGTAGTCTTATGGGCTATGTTCCTCAGGACCAGTTTCTCTTTGCGACCTCTATCTTAGACAATATTCGCTTTGGGAATCCTAACTTGCCCCTTTCAGCGGTCGAGGAAGCGACTAAGCTAGCCCAAGTTCACCAAGACATTGTAGCCATGCCTCAGAGATTTGATACGCTGATTGGTGAAAAGGGAGTCAGTCTTTCTGGTGGTCAAAAGCAGCGTCTTGCCATGAGTCGGGCTATGATTTTAGACCCTGATATCTTGATTTTGGATGATTCTTTGTCGGCCGTGGATGCCAAGACGGAGTATGCGATTATCGACAACCTCAAGGAGACGCGCAAGGACAAAACAACCATTATCACGGCCCATCGCCTCAGTGCGGTTGTCCATGCAGATTTGATTTTAGTCCTGCAAAATGGTCAAATTATCGAACGTGGTACGCACGAAGACTTGCTAGCTTTGGATGGCTGGTATGCCCAGACCTACCAGTCTCAACAGTTGGAAATGAAAGGAGAAGAAGATGCAGAATAAGAAAAAACAATGGACTGTATTGAAGCGCTTGATGTCTTATCTCAAGCCCTATGGACTCCTTACCTTTTTGGCACTCAGTTTTCTCCTAGCGACTACGATCATTAAAAGCGTCATTCCCCTTGTGGCTTCCCACTTTATTGACCAGTATCTCAGCAATCTCAACCAACTCGCTGTGACCGTTTTGCTGGCCTACTATGGCCTCTATATCCTACAAACTCTGGTCCAGTATGTCGGCAATCTTCTCTTTGCGCGGGTGTCCTACAGTATTGTTAGAGATATTCGTCGAGATGCCTTTGCCAATATGGAAAAGCTGGGCATGTCTTATTTTGACAAGACGCCAGCAGGCTCTATCGTCTCTCGTTTGACCAATGACACCGAGACTATCAGTGATATGTTTTCAGGAATTTTATCCAGCTTTATCTCAGCAGTTTTCATTTTTCTGACAACCCTTTATACCATGTTGGTGTTGGATTTTCGTTTGACGGCTTTGGTTTTGCTCTTTCTCCCCTTAATTTTCCTTTTGGTCAATCTCTATCGAAAAAAATCTGTAAAGATTATCGAGAAAACCAGAAGTCTCTTGTCTGATATCAATAGCAAGCTGGCTGAAAACATCGAGGGAATCAGGATTATCCAGGCCTTTAATCAAGAGAAGCGCCTACAGTCAGAGTTTGATGAAATCAACCAAGAACACTTGGTCTATGCCAACTGTTCTGTAGCCTTGGATGCACTCTTTTTGAGACCTGCCATGAGTTTGCTGAAATTGCTAGGCTATGCCGTTTTGATGGCCTACTTTGGTTACCGTGGCCTTTCTATCGGGATAACGGCAGGAACCATGTATGCCTTTATCCAGTATATCAATCGTCTCTTTGATCCCTTGATTGAGGTGACGCAAAACTTTTCAACCCTTCAAACGTCCATGGTGTCTGCAGGGCGTGTATTTGCCTTGATTGACGAGAAGACCTATGAGCCTCTTCAAAAAGATGGGCAAGCCAAAGTCCAAGAAGGCAATATCCGTTTTGAACATGTGTGTTTCTCATATGATGGCAAACATCAGATTCTGGATGATATTTCTTTCTCTGTTAACAAGGGAGAAACTATAGCTTTTGTAGGGCATACAGGTTCAGGGAAATCTTCCATTATCAATGTCCTCATGCGCTTTTATGAATTCCAGTCAGGCCGAGTTCTCTTGGATGGTGTGGATATTAGAGACTACAGTCAGGAAGAGTTGAGAAAAAATATCGGTCTAGTCTTGCAAGATCCCTTCCTCTATCACGGGACTATCAAGTCCAATATCGCCATGTACCAAGATCTCAGTGACGAAGAAGTTCAGGCTGCAGCTGCCTTTGTGGATGCAGATTCCTTTATTCAAGAACTTCCACAGGGATATGATGCACCTGTTTCCGAGCGTGGTTCGAGCTTCTCTACTGGTCAGCGTCAGCTTCTTGCCTTTGCTAGAACAGTCGCCAGTCAGCCTAAAATTCTGATTTTGGATGAAGCGACAGCTAATATTGACTCTGAAACAGAAAGTATGGTTCAAGCTTCTCTGGCGAAGATGAGACAGGGGCGGACAACCATTGCCATCGCTCACCGCCTTTCGACCATCCAAGATGCCAACTGTATCTATGTTTTGGACAAGGGGCGTATTATCGAGAGCGGAACCCATGAGGAACTCTTGGCCTTGGGAGGAACCTATCACAAGATGTATAGCTTGCAGGCAGGGGCTCTTACTTAAAGAAGAAATCCTTCAAATTACAGATTTCTTTCACCGCCTTTTCCATTTTGTGGTATAATGAAAAATGTTGACAAATAGTATAATAAAAACAAAGGAGAAACAGCATGCTGAAATGGGAAGACTTGCCCGTTGAAATGAAATCAAGCGAGGTTGAGTCTTACTACCAGCTTGTCTCTAAAAGGAAGGGTTCGCTGATTTTCAAGCGTTGCTTGGACTGGGTTCTGGCCTTGGTCTTGCTAATTTTGACTTCCCCAGTCTTTCTGATCTTGAGCATTTGGATCAAGTTAGATAGCAAGGGACCCGTCATTTACAAGCAAGAGCGTGTGACCCAGTACAACCGTCCTTTCAAGATTTGGAAGTTCCGTACTATGGTTACGGATGCGGATAAAAAAGGTAGTCTGGTGACTTCTGCTAACGATAGCCGCATTACCAAGGTTGGCAATTTCATCCGCCGTGTGCGTTTGGACGAACTGCCTCAGCTGGTCAATGTCCTTAAAGGCGAAATGTCCTTTGTCGGTACACGACCTGAAGTGCCACGCTACACAGAGCAGTACAGCCCTGAAATGATGGCGACCTTGCTTTTGCCAGCAGGAATTACTTCTCCGGCCAGCATCAACTACAAGGATGAGGACACCATCATCAGTCAAATGACCGAAAAAGGCCTGTCAGTTGACCAAGCCTATGTAGAACATGTTCTTCCTGAAAAGATGCGCTATAATCTCACTTATCTCCGAGAATTTAGTTTCCTTGGAGACATCAAAATCATGTTTCAAACCGTGTTTGAAGTGCTAAAATAAAGTAGTCATGAGAAAATGAGTACAGATAAAAGGAGCAAATCAATGCCAAATTACAATATTCCATTTTCACCACCCGATATTACAGAAGCAGAAATTGCTGAAGTAGCGGATACCCTGCGTTCTGGTTGGATCACAACAGGTCCGAAGACAAAAGAACTGGAGCGTCGCTTGTCTCAATATACACAGACGCCTAAGACTGTCTGCCTTAACTCTGCAACTGCTGCTCTTGAATTGATTTTGCGTGTCTTGGGAGTGGGTCCTGGTGACGAAGTCATTGTTCCAGCTATGACCTATACAGCTTCATGTAGTGTTATTACGCACGTGGGAGCAACACCTGTCATGGTGGATATCCAAGCAGATACTTTTGAGATGGACTATGACCTTCTTGAGCAAGCCATTACTGAAAAGACTAAGGTGATTATTCCGGTTGAGCTTGCGGGGATTGTGTGCGACTATGACCGTTTGTTCCAAGTTGTGGCGAAGAAACGTGACCTCTTTACTGCTTCAAGCAAGTGGCAAAAGGCCTTTAACCGTATCGTGATTGTTTCTGATAGTGCCCACGCTTTGGGATCTACTTACAAGGGTCAACCGGCTGGTTCTATCGCTGACTTCACATCCTTCTCATTCCATGCGGTTAAGAACTTTACAACAGCTGAGGGAGGAAGTGCTACTTGGAAATCCAATCCAGCGATTGATGATGAAGAGATGTATAAGGAATTCCAAATTCTTTCCCTTCATGGTCAAACTAAGGATGCCCTAGCCAAGATGCAACTGGGTTCATGGGAATACGATATCGTCACACCAGCCTACAAGTGCAATATGACTGATATCATGGCGTCACTTGGTTTGGTACAATTGGGCCGTTACCCAAGTTTGCTACAACGTCGTAAGGACATCGTGGACCGCTATGATCGTGGTTTTGCAGGTTCTCGCATCCATCCTTTGGCACACAAGACTGAAACTGTCGAATCTTCACGCCACCTCTACATCACCCATGTAGAAGGAGCGAGCTTAGAAGAACGCAATCTTATTATCCAAGAATTAGCTAAAGCAGGAATTGCAAGTAACGTTCACTACAAACCGCTTCCGCTCTTGACAGCCTATAAGAATCTTGGCTTTGACATGGCGAATTATCCCAAGGCCTATGCCTTCTTTGAAAATGAAATTACGCTCCCTCTTCACACTAAATTAAGCGATGAAGAAGTGGACTATATCATTGAGACTTTCAAAACAGTTTCTGAAAAAGTACTAGCTTCATCAAAAAAATTGTAAAAAAGTCTTGACAAAGAAAAAACAAAGTATTAAAATAAGTTCAACAAATCAGAAAAGTAACTATTTTTGATCTTCAGGGAGCCTGTGGTGATTGTGAACAGGTGGTTGGAAGTAGTGAAAGTGGGCTGATTTTAAAAATGAATTTGAAACAATGAAAATTCGGTGCGCACACCTTACAGTGCAACTTGTTGTTAGACAAGGCAGAGATGTAAAGGGATAGTCCCTTTATAATTGAGGTGGCACCGCGTTACAAACGCCCTCACACGGAAGTAGATTCCGTGTGTGGGCTTTTTTCTATCCGTCGTTTTGTTTATCTTTTATTAGGGCGTTAAGTCGCTTTGATGAACTTGAGTTCTATCTACAGCTCCTTGCCTACTACTAAAAGCAAACAAAACGGCCGGATTCATACGGAAAGAGGAAAATTTTATGACAACTAAAGGTTATTTTGGACAATTTGGTGGTAGTTTTGTACCGGAGCCTATTCAGGCTTTGTTGGATGAGTTGGAAGTGACATTTGAAAAGTACAAGGACGATCCAGAATTTTTGGCAGAATTTCGTCATTACTTGAAGGACTATTCAGGTCGCGAAACACCGCTCTATTTTGCAGAAAGTTTGACAGAACACTTAGGTGGAGCTAAGATTTATCTCAAGCGTGAAGATCTTAACCACCTTGGTTCTCATAAACTCAACAACGTTTTAGGACAAATTCTTTTGGCTAAACGTATGGGCAAAAAACGGGTTATCGCGGAAACAGGTGCTGGTCAGCACGGGGTTGCGACTGCAGCTGCTGCAGCTAAGTTTGGTATGGCTTGTGATGTTTACATGGGGGCAGAAGATGTGGAGCGTCAACGTCTCAATGTTTTCCGTATGGAGATGATGGGAGCAACTGTTCACGCAGTTGAAACAGGGACACGAACTCTTAAGGATGCGGTTGATGCAGCCTTTGGAGCATGGATGAATGACCTTGAAGCCTTCTACGTTTTGGGATCTGCTGTGGGACCTCACCCATATCCTACCATTGTTCATGAGTTTCAAAAGGTTATCAGTGAAGAATCTCGCCGTCAAATCCTAGAAAAAGAAGGTCGTTTACCAGACTACGTTATTGCCTGTGTAGGTGGTGGTTCCAATGCCATCGGTGCTTTTTCTCAGTATGTGGCTGATGAAGAAGTTAAATTGGTTGGGGTTGAAGCTGCTGGTCACGGACTTGATACAGACAAGCACGCAGCTACTATGACAAAAGGTAGTATCGGAATTGTCGACGGCATGAAGACTTATGCAGTCTTTAAGGAAGATGGAGAGCTAGCTCCAGTTTACTCTATCTCAGCTGGTTTGGACTATCCAGGTGTTGGCCCAGAACACGCTTACTTCAAAGACTCAGGTCGCGTGGAATATGTGGCTGCGACGGATGAAGAAGCTGTTCAGGCTCTCCTCCTTCTCAGCAAGACTGAAGGAATTATCCCAGCGATTGAAAGTTCGCACGCTATCGCAGAAGCAGTTAAACGTGCACCGAAACTAAGTAAAGACGACATTATCATTATCAATGTCTCTGGTCGTGGAGACAAGGACGTAGCTGCGATTGCGGACTACCTAGAAGCTAAAAAATAATAGATGGAAAAATTACAGTCTTTTCTCTCACAGAGAGCTTGTGGTTGCTGGAAACAAGCAGAGAAAGCTGTAAGGTTGGGTCCATCTGAAACGAGAGAAGAAAACATAATTCTCAAGGGAGTGCCCTTTATCGCACAGCCTGTTACAGGAGGTTTCTGAGACAGGGATGAGAGATAGGAGAAATCCTATAATTGAGGTGGCACCGCGAATTTCGTCCTCACGCAAGTTATTTTGCGTGGGGATTTTTCATACAGTCGCCACGGACTAGAAGTAGAACTGAAAGGGAAATTACAATGGAACGAATCATTCATGGAGATGTCTTATCACCAATCTTGGCTTATATGCGCCTAAAGGGGCAACACAAGGTTATCTTAGAGAGTATTCCGAGAGACAAGGAAACCGCTCGTTTTTCTATCTTAGCCTATAATCCTGTTTTTGAGATTAAGTTTGAAAATGGAGTTCTTTATCAAAATGGGCAAGTGATTGATCGTGATCCTTTGGATTTCCTTTATGAAGTGACTCATAAGAGCCAACACCATTCAGACCTACCTTTTGGTGGAGGAGCCATTGGATTTGTGGGTTACGATATGATTTCGCTCTATGAAGAAATTGGTCAAATTCCTGAAGATACAATTGGAACGCCAGACATGCATTTCTTCGTCTATGAGAGTTACATGGTCTTTGACCACAAGAAGGAAAAAATCCATGTCATCGAGGATGCTCTTTATAGCGAGCGCAGTCAAGAAGACTTGGAAAAAGCCTTGAACCAAGTGCTTGAGGAATTACGCATTCCTGCTCCAAATGAATTTGAAGACTTGGATCTATCTCCGTTAGACTTCAAACCCCATATCGCTCCTCAGAAGTTTGAGGAAATGGTGGAAACAGCTCGTGACTTGATTCGTAACGGGGATATGTTCCAATGTGTACTTAGCCAGCGTTTCTCAGCAGAAGTGACTGGAAATCCATTTGACTTCTATAGAAATCTTCGCGTGACCAATCCATCCAATTACCTCTATTTCTATGATTTTGGAGATTATCAAATCATCGGTGCCAGTCCAGAAAGTTTGGTTTCTGTCAAAAATGGCATCGTGACAACCAATCCGATTGCAGGGACACGACCAAGAGGAGCTACTGATGAAGAGGACAAGGCTTTGGCAACAGACTTACTTTCTGATGAGAAGGAAACAGCAGAGCATCGGATGTTAGTAGACTTGGGACGAAATGATATTGGTCGCATCTCTGAAACGGCCAGTGTCCAAGTCACTAAGTATATGGAAGTAGAACTCTTCCGCTATGTCATGCATTTGACCAGTGTGGTCAAGGGGCGTTTGCTTCCAGAACTCACTGCCATGGATGCCTTGAAATCAACACTTCCTGCTGGAACAGTGTCAGGAGCACCCAAAATTCGAGCTATGAGACGTATCTATGAATTGGAAACGGAAAAACGTGGCGTATACGCAGGAGCAATCGGCTACTTGTCTGCGACGGGTGATATGGATTTCGCCATTGCCATCCGAACTATGATTCTCAAAAATCAAACAGCTTATGTGCAGGCTGGGGCAGGGATTGTCTATGACTCCATTGCCCAAAACGAATACCAAGAAACCATTAACAAGGCTAAATCTATGACTAGAATTGGAGAACTAAGACCATGATTTTATTAATTGACAACTATGATTCTTTTACCTATAACTTGGCGCAATATATTGGGAATTTTGCAGAAGTTCAGGTCTTGAGAAATGATGATCCTAAGCTGTATGAAGAAGCTGAAAAAGCAGATGGTCTGGTCTTTTCTCCTGGTCCTGGTTGGCCAGTTGATGCTGGTAAGATGGAAGACATGATTCGTGACTTTACAGGCAAGAAGCCAATTCTAGGGATTTGTTTGGGTCACCAAGCCATCGCAGAAGTCTTTGGTGGTAAGTTAGGTTTGGCTCCAAAAGTCATGCATGGGAAACAGAGCAATATCAGCTTTGAAGCGCCATCTGTTTTGTATCAAGGAATCGAGGATGGTCGTGCGGTCATGCGTTACCACAGTATTTTGATTGAAGAAATGCCAGAAGAGTTTGAAGTGACAGCTCGTTCGACTGATGACCAAGCTATTATGGGAATTCAACACAAATCCCTTCCAATTTATGGATTCCAGTACCATCCAGAAAGTATCGGAACGCCAGATGGCTTGTCTTCTATTCGGAATTTTATCGAGAATGTTGTAAAGTGAGGAAACTAGGATGAAAGAGATTATTGAAAAACTAGCAAAATTTGAAAATTTATCAGGTGTGGAAATGACAGATGTCATTGAGCGTATCGTGACTGGACGTGTAACAGAGGCGCAGATTGCTTCTCTCCTCTTGGCCCTTAAGATGAAGGGGGAAACACCTGAAGAGCGCACAGCCATTGCCCAAGTCATGAGAGGCCATGCCCAACATATTCCAACTGAAATCCATGATGCTATGGACAACTGTGGTACAGGTGGGGACAAGTCTTTCAGCTTTAACATTTCCACAACTGCAGCCTTTGTCTTGGCTGGTGGCGGTGTTCACATGGCCAAGCACGGTAACCGCTCGATTTCTTCTAAATCTGGTTCCGCAGACGTTCTCGAAGCCTTGGGTATCAATCTAGACCTCAAACCAGCTGAACTAGGTAAGGTATTTGATAAAACTGGCATCGTCTTTCTCTTTGCTAAAAATATGCACCCAGCAATGAAATACATCATGCCAGCGCGTTTGGAACTAGGAATTCCAACGATTATGAACTTGACTGGTCCCCTGATTCATCCAATGGCCTTGGAAACACAGCTTCTTGGTATTAGTCGTCCAGAATTGCTAGAAAGTACAGCTCAGGTTTTGAAAAATATGGGCCGCAAACGTGCCATCGTGGTTGCTGGACCAGAAGGGCTGGATGAAGCTGGCTTGAACGGAACAACCAAGATTGCTCTTCTTGAAAATGGCGAAATCACCTTGTCAAGCTTTACTCCAGAGGATTTGGGAATGGAACGCTACGCTATCGAAGATATTCGTGGAGGGAATGCTCAGGAAAATGCAGAAATTTTGCTTAGCGTTCTTAAAAATGAACCAAGTCCATTCTTGGAAACTACAGTTTTAAATGCTGGTCTTGGTTTCTATGCTAATGGTAAGGTAGCTAGTATCAAGGAAGGAGTTGCCTTGGCTCGTCAAGTGATTGCTAGTGGCAAGGCCCTTGAAAAACTCAGACTGTTACAGGAGTATCAAAAATGAGTAAGGAATGTTTAGCACGAATCTTGGAGCAGAAGGCGCGTGAGGTCGAGCAGATGGAGCTGGAGGAAATCCAGCCCCTGCGCCAGACCTATCGCTTGGCTGAATTTTTGAAGAATCATCAGGACTGCTTGCAGGTAATCGCTGAGGTCAAGAAAGCTAGCCCTAGTCTGGGAGATATCAATCTCGATGTGGATATTGTGCAACAGGCCCAGACTTATGAAGCAAATGGTGCAGTGATGATTTCGGTTTTGACAGATGAAGTTTTCTTTAAAGGGCATTTGGATTATCTGCAAGAAATTTCAAGTCAGGTAGAGATTCCGACGCTCAACAAGGATTTTATCATCGATGAAAAGCAAATCATCCGCGCCCGCAATGCAGGTGCAACAGTCATCCTGCTCATTGTGGCAGCCTTGTCAGAAGAACGCCTCAAGGAACTTTACGACTATGCGACAGAGCTTGGTCTGGAAGTCTTGGTGGAGACTCACAATCTAGCTGAACTTGAAGTGGCCCACAGACTTGGTGCGGAGATTATTGGGGTCAATAATCGCAACTTGACCACCTTTGAAGTCGACTTGCAGACCAGTGTAGCCTTGGCCCAGCACTTTGAAGAAGGTCGCTATTACATTTCTGAATCTGCTATTTTCACAGGGCAGGATGCGGAACGAGTAGCACCATACTTTAACGGAATTTTGGTGGGAACAGCTCTCATGCAGGCGGAAGATGTAGCCCAGAGAATCAAGGAGTTGCAGATTGACAAAGGTTAAGATTTGTGGACTATCTACCAAAGAAGCGGTGGAAACAGCCGTTTCAGCAGGAGCAGACTACATCGGTTTTGTCTTCGCACCTAGTAAAAGACAGGTGACTTTGGAAGAGGCTGCTGAGCTGGCAAAGCTCATTCCTGTTAATGTTAAAAAGGTCGGTGTATTTGTTTCACCAAGTCGGGCAGAACTACTAGAAGCGATTGAAAAAGTTGACTTGGACTTGGTTCAAGTTCATAGTCGGGTGGCAGATGATTTGTTTGAGGATTTGCCTTGTGACAGTATTCAGGCTGTACAGGTGGATGGAGATGGGCATGTGCCCAATTCTCAGGCAGATTATCTACTCTTTGATGCCCCTGTGGCAGGGAGTGGCCAGACCTTTGACTGGGGTCAACTGGATACGGCAGAACTAGCTCAGCCTTTCTTTATCGCAGGTGGGCTTAATGAAGACAATGTAGCAAAAGCAATTCAACACTTTACTCCCTATGCAGTCGATGTATCGAGCGGAGTGGAGACAGATGGACAAAAAGATCAGGAAAAGATTAGAAGATTTATAGAGAGGGCAAAGAATGGCATATCAAGAACCAAATAAAGATGGATTTTACGGAAAATTCGGTGGACGTTTCGTCCCAGAAACATTGATGACAGCAGTTTTGGAGTTGGAGAAAGCCTACCGTGAAAGTCAGGCAGACCCAAGTTTCCAAGAGGAATTAAACCAACTTTTGCGCCAGTATGTGGGACGTGAAACTCCTCTTTACTACGCAAAAAACTTGACCCAGCATATCGGCGGAGCCAAAATTTATCTTAAACGGGAAGACCTTAATCATACAGGGGCCCACAAGATTAACAATGCCTTGGGACAAGTTCTCCTAGCTAAACGTATGGGCAAAAAGAAAATTATCGCTGAAACGGGTGCTGGTCAGCACGGTGTGGCAACTGCAACAGCTGCAGCCCTCTTTAACATGGAATGTACAATCTACATGGGTGAGGAAGATGTTAAACGCCAAGCCCTCAATGTCTTCCGTATGGAGCTTTTGGGAGCCAAGGTTGAGGCAGTGACAGATGGTTCGCGCGTGCTCAAGGACGCTGTCAATGCGGCCCTTCGTTCATGGGTGGCAAATATCGACGATACCCACTATATCCTTGGTTCAGCCTTGGGGCCTCATCCATTCCCAGAAATCGTCCGTGACTTCCAAAGTGTCATTGGTAGAGAAGCTAAACAACAGTACCGTGATTTGACAGGACAAGACCTACCAGATGCCCTAGTAGCCTGTGTTGGCGGTGGATCTAATGCCATTGGTCTCTTCCATCCATTTGTAGAAGATGAGTCAGTAGCCATGTATGGAGCTGAGGCAGCAGGACTTGGTGTGGATACAGAGCACCACGCAGCGACCTTGACCAAGGGACGTCCAGGTGTCCTTCACGGTTCTCTTATGGATGTTCTCCAAGATGCTCATGGGCAAATTCTTGAAGCCTTCTCTATCTCAGCAGGTTTAGACTATCCTGGTATCGGTCCAGAACATTCTCACTACCACGATATCAAGCGTGCTAGCTATGTTCCTGTGACAGATGAGGAAGCCTTGGAAGGGTTCCAACTCTTGTCTCGTGTGGAAGGGATTATCCCAGCCTTGGAATCGAGTCACGCCATTGCCTTTGCGGTAAAATTGGCTAAAGAACTTGGACCAGACAAGTCTATGATTGTCTGCCTATCAGGTCGTGGGGACAAGGATGTGGTTCAAGTCAAAGACCGCTTGGAAGCAGATGCAGCAAAGAAGGGAGAAGCTCATGCCTAAGACACTAACAGAAAAATTAAATGCTATCAAAGCAGCTGGAAAAGGAATTTTTGTTCCCTATATCATGGCTGGAGATCACGAGAAAGGTTTGGATGGTCTCGCTGAAACAATCCACTTTTTAGAAGATTTAGGTGTTTCAGCCATTGAAGTGGGCATTCCCTTTTCAGACCCTGTTGCAGATGGACCTGTTATCGAAGAAGCAGGCTTGCGCAGTCTAGCTAACGGGACGTCTACTCAGGCTTTGGTTGAAACCTTGAAAACCATTGAAACAGAGGTTCCGCTTGTCATTATGACCTACTTCAACCCCCTCTTTCAGTATGGTGTTGAGAAATTTGTCAAAGATTTGGCAGATACAGCGGTTAAGGGCTTGATCATTCCAGATCTGCCTCATGAGCATGCCAATTTTGTAGAGCCATTTTTGGCAGACACAGACATCGCCTTGATTCCCCTAGTTAGTTTGACAACAGGGATTGATCGCCAAAAAGAGTTGATCAAGGGAGCAGAAGGATTTGTCTATGCCGTTGCTATTAACGGGGTGACAGGAAAATCAGGAAATTACCGTGCAGATTTGGACAAGCACTTGGCACAACTGCATCAAGTAGCCGATATCCCAGTCTTGACAGGTTTTGGCGTATCTAGTCAAGCCGATGTAGAACGCTTCAATGCGGTATCAGATGGCGTTATCGTCGGTTCAAAAATCGTAAAAGCTCTCCACCAAGGAGAGCCGATTCAGGACTTTATCAGACAAGCAGTAGCTTACCAAAAATAATCACACAAGTAGCAAGTAAGAGGAAAGGCACAAAAGGAAGTCTTTCCTTTTTCTTTTGTAGGAGAAAGGCTAGAATTCCCATCGCAGAAGCAGACTGAATCAAGATCAGTAACTCCGTTACACTAAAGACGAGAGCGCAAGAAGCTAAAAAGAGGAAATCCCCTGCGCCCATGCGAATATTGATAAAATGAGCCACAATTCCAAGGACAAGGAAGAAGACCATGACCAGATTCCAGCCAGATCCGGCCATTAGGATTAGGTGGAAAGTCATCCAGACTAGTAAGGGATATTCCTGATGGCGAAAGTCGTAGATGCCCAAGGTCAAACCAGCGGTGATTAGGACGACTTGCCCCAAGGAAAGCAATTCCCAAGACCAAGCCAGAAAGATGAGTCCTAAGCCAAGTTCCAAAAGGGCATACCAGACGGGATAAGGAGCCTTGCAGTAGCGACAGCGAAAGCGATTGAAGACCTGCGAGAGAATCGGAATCAAATCTAAGGGACGCAAGCGAGTCTGACAGGAATCGCAGTGACTGGCAGGTTGGATAATGGATTGCTCTGGAAA
>NZ_KV794217.1:39569-61318 GCF_001808665.1 Streptococcus sp. HMSC070B10
AAACGGTCAATAACCAAACCAAGAAAGGAAGCGAGAATGCTCCCGACAAGAAAAAAATAAAAATCAATCATACTTATCTATTCGTAAAAAATGGGAGAAGTAGTATAATGGAGAAACATAAACAAGATAGTGAGGTCAAGATGACAATTCGTTTTGAAGAAAAGGTGAGTACAGAAAACGCTCAGCTCGTATGCCAATGGTCCAACTTCCTTGGCAAATCCTTTCAAGAACAATGGATGGGAACAATGATTCCTTTTCCCTTGACAATTCAAGTTTTGCAAGATTTGGAAGGAATCTTTTCAATCTTTGAAGGACAAGAGTTTGTGGGGCTTATCCAGAAAATCAGGCAAGAAGACAGCAATCTTCATATTGGAAGATTTTTTATCAACCCCCAGAAACAGGGGCAAGGCTTAGGTAGCCAGGCTTTAAGGAAATTTGTTAGTTTGGCCTTTGAAAATGAAGACATAGATACTATTTCTCTAAATGTTTACGAGGCAAATCACACAGCTTACAATCTTTACCAAAAAGAAGGATTTGAAATCGTTCAAATGGTTGAAACACCTATACGAAAATACATTATGAAAAAGGGGAGATAGAAAGCAAATAGCCTTGAAATCAATGTTGACTGCGATTATGAACCTGAATCAGCCCCTCAAAAGGGACTGTATATGAATGAACGTTACCGGTGTTTAAAAACTAAAGAATATCAGGCACTTTTATCTTTCAAGGGTTGACAAATTTTCGCTAAACGTAAGATTGATATGAAATCTGTCTTTGGGCAGATAAAGGTTTGTTTGGTTATAAGAGATGTCATCTGAGAGGTAAGCGTCAAGTGAGAATTGACATGGGATTCGTACTCACGGTCAACAACCTGCTGAAATATAATAAGAGAAAGAGGCGAAATTAAAAAGCTAGAGTTCCGCAATTGGAAATCTCTAGCTTTTTGTTTTCTGAGAATCATCTTGACTCAGACTTTTTTGACTAATGTTACTAAAAAGATAAAGTAGCTTTTAGCCTTATTTATCGTCGCCACTCAGCATGTTTTTGATACCTTCTACAGCACCTTCTACAGCGTCTTTGGCATCTTCAGCAACTTCTTTTACTTTAGAAACAACTTTTTCAGCTGCTCCTTCTTTTTCCATTTTTTCATCACCGATGGCTTTCCCAACACCTTCTTTAATAGAACCTTTAGCTTGATTTAATTTTTCTTCTACTGACATGATAATTTCTCCTGTTATATTTATTTTATCTTAGTTTACACGAGTTTTTTCGTGAGATACTACACCAGTTGCTGCACCTTTAACAGCTTCTACACCTTCGCTAACTTTTTCTTGAACAGTTGAGAAACCAGATTTAGCTTTTTCGAATTGTTCTGAAGCGAATTCTCCTGTTGATTCAGCAACGTCAGATACGCGATCTTGAAGGCTTACTGAGTCTGCTTCATGTTGTTCTTTAGTTTTGATGTCGACAACGTTTACGTTGATTTCAACAACTTCCAAGTCAGTCATTTTAGCAACTTCTGAAGATACGATTTCTCTGATTTCTGAATATAAAGCTGGAACATTTTTTTGGTACTCAGCAATAATGTTTAAGTCAACTGCGACTTGTGTTTTACCAACTTCTACGTTAACACCACTTGTTACGTCATCGCTGTTAACGATTTTTTCTTTAAGATTTGAGAAGAAACCACCGTCGATTCCCAAAAGACCTGAAACGTTTTCTAGTGACAGACCAATGATTTTTTGGATAACTTTATCTTCGTAAGTAAGTTCCCCTTTGATTTCGTGAGCTACAACAGTAGCATCTTTCTTTTCTACGTTAGTGTTTGTGTTTTTTTCGTTTGACATATGAAACTCCTTTAATTAAATTAGTAATTTTTATTTATTTATTTATCTATATAGTTTTTTTCGATATATAATCCAGCTGCAACTCCCAGTGCTCCTAAAATCAATACAAATATTGTTTTGAAGAAGCCAAAGGAGATAATCAAACAAGCGAGAAATACGCCTATGAGACCAGTGATAATTGGATATCGATATTGTTTAAGCCATTCCATTTTTTACTTCCTTACTTCACACGACTAACAGTCTTTTTGTTTTGAGGTTTTGGTTTAGGCTGGTAGTCTTTTACTAGAACTTCTAGTTTAACCTGACGCTCAATACCAAAAAACTGCTTCAATCCATTAGTTATTTCATTTTGAATTAGTTGGCATCTGTCAGCGATGTTGTCCGAAGGAAGAATTTTACCTTCTACATGAACAAAACATTTATTTTTTCGTAAATTTACATGAACAGTTGGGTTCTTGATCAATCCATGATCACTTACCAAACTTCTAACAAAACCTTCGATTGCTGAATTCTTTAATTTCAATGTATCGTTTTTAGTTTCAAGTTGAATTTCCAAATAACGTTTAGGATAAAACAACACAACTAACATCGATAACAAAACTAAAGTTGATAGAGCCATTATCCCCCAGAATATATATCTAGAGAGATAGAATTCAACGAAATGATTCTGTCTCCAGCTAAATAGCTGAATGCCTAGATCACTAACTTGATGATAATCTATCAAAACAGGAAGGAAAATTGTCAAGATTAAAATACAGAAAATAATTAAAAATATTTTCTTTGTTTTTGACATATACAATCCTTTCGATTTAACATTAAACTATTTTTAACCGTCTAATCTATTTAAAAATAGTTTATTCTACAAGTAATTATTTTTTACCTGTAAAGAATGATACTACAGTAACAACAATTGCTGCTCCTGCAATAGATGGGATCAAAGCCATTCCAGCGATGGATGGGCCCAACTACCTAAAAGGGATTGTCCTACAGATGACCCGACTAAACCAGCGAATACATTTGCGACGATTCCCATAGAACTACCTTTTTTAGTGATTCTACCTGCTACAAGTCCAATAAGACCTCCAGCAATGATTGACCACAATATTGCTTACCCTCCTTTTCTATTTTAATATTAAAAAATAAATCAATTACTTTGATTATCGCTATTATATAATTTTAATATAAAAAAATCAATTATTTTGGTTATTATATAATTTTAATATAAAAAAATCAAATTCTTTGATTGTTGCTATTATATAAATTTTTAAAAATAAAAATATAATCTTTCGACTTGAATTTGATCCTGTATTCACGCCCTCAATAGACGGTAAAATAAGAAAATTGTTTATATATTGCCTCCGTAGTGTTATTATACGAAATAAAGGATTTTAGTAAAAGTCGTTATATCATGCTATACCTATTCTTTGTGGTATAATTGCAAGAGGTGAAATCCGATAATTTATAAAGATAGAAAGACATTCATGATAGATTTATTATCTAAAAAAGTCATAGGCAATTAGAATTATTAGAATTATTATTTGAACATAAACGATGGTTTCATCGTTCTGAACTAGCAGAGTTATTAAATTGTACAGAACGTGCAGTCAAAGATGATCTATCCCATGTTAAATCTGCTTTTCCTGACTTGATTTTTCATTCTTCTACTAATGGTATACGCATTATTAATACCGATGATAGTGATATTGAAATGGTTTACCATCATTTCTTTAAACATTCAACTCATTTTTCGATTTTAGAATTTATCTTCTTTAATGAAGGTTGTCAAGCTGAGAGAATTTGTAAAGAATTTTATATCAGTTCATCTTCGCTCTATCGTATTATTAGCCAAATCAATAAAGTGATTAAAAGGCAATTTCAATTTGAAATCAGTCTGACCCCTGTTCAAATCATTGGAAATGAGAGAGACATTCGTTACTTTTTTGCACAATATTTTTCAGAAAAATATTATTTCCTAGAATGGCCATTTGAAAATTTTTCATCAGAGCCCCTATCTCAATTGTTAGAATTGGTTTATAAGGAAACAAGCTTTCCAATGAATTTGTCAACTCATAGAATGCTAAAGTTGCTCCTAGTTACGAACCTATATAGAATAAAGTTTGGTCATTTCATGGAAGTAGAGAAAGACTCTTTTAACGATCAAAGTTTGGATTTTTTAATGCAGGTAGAAGGAATAGAAGGTGTTGCTAAGAATTTTGAATTAGAATACAATATCTCTTTAGATGAAGAAGTTGTTTGCCAATTATTTGTGTCTTACTTTCAAAAAATGTTTTTCATAGATGAAAGTCTCTTTTTGAAATGCGTAAAAAAGGATAGCTATGTTGAAAAATCTTACCATCTATTGAGTGATTTTATTGATCAGATTTCAGTCAAGTATCAGATTGAGATTGAGAATAAGGATAATCTGATTTGGCATCTGCATAATACTGCACATCTGTATCGTCAGGAGTTGTCCACTGAGTTTATTTTATTTGATCAAAAAGGGAATACAATCAGGAATTTTCAAAATATTTTCCCTAAATTTGTTTCAGATGTAAAAAAAGAGCTTTCTCATTATTTAGAGACTCTTGAAGTTTGTTCTAGTTCAATGATGGTAAATCATCTATCTTATACCTTCATCACTCATACCAAACATTTGGTGCTTAATCTACTACAAAATCAGCCAAAGCTGAAGGTTCTGGTTATGAGTAATTTTGATCAGTATCATGCAAAATCCGTTGCAGAGACACTTTCTTATTATTGCAGCAACAATTTTGAACTTGAAGTTTGGACTGAATTAGAATTATCAAAGGAATCTTTAGAAGAATCGCCTTATGATATCATCATTTCTAATTTTATTATTCCTCCGATTGAAAATAAGAGACTGATCTATTCAAATAATATAAACACGGTCTCACTCATATCTTTGTTAAATGCCATGATGTTTATTCGATTAGATTAGTAACCTAAAATAAAAAATGCTATTTCGCGTTTTGAACTGTACCTCAAAAGTTAGACAGAAAAAATCTAATTTTTGGGGTGTTTTTATTAAGAAAAGACCTTCAGTCATTTAAGTAAAATGTACATCTAGAGTCATAGTCCTCTAAAACTCTTGCTTTTTTTGTAGAAGATACGAAAAAACCCTTGATTCCAAGGCTTTTCCTGTTGTATGTAGATGCCCCCTACATGGATTTGTAAGAACTTTTCATATTGAAAATAAACAAAAATGTTGAAATATAGCTGATTTTAGGGAAATACTTTTAGGTGTTTTCAATGTCAGGATTTAAAAATGGGGCAAAAGTGGGGCAAAAACGAATGACTCGTATTTGGTTTGAAAACCTATAATACCTAATGTTTATGCTATTCTAGATATATAGTTTTGTTATAAACAAATGTCAGTGCGAGATCAAATTGGAGGATAAAATGGAAAAACAAATTAATGAAAAAAAAGCCTTGGTTCCCAAAGCTTTTTAATCTTATAAACTCATTAAAACAACTCCCAGTAAGGTGTGGAATGTTTTTTAGTCTGTGTCATATAAAAATAAATAGAATGAATAGCTATAGCTAGAGCTAAAATGGTTGTAATACTTACTACTATTATAGGATTAGAAGCAAAGATTAAAGAGAGAATCAAGGCAGCCAGATAGAGTGTAGCTTGGACACAGTAGTAACTTTTCGAATAGCGAAGATAGTGTTTGTTATAGGGCCCATTTGCTAGGACAGCAGCTTGGAAGAGGCCAATTCCGATATAAAAGAAGCTGGTTGCAAAGAGAAGATTAGTTTCAGGATTCAGAAGAAAACTCATCGAAACGGTCATCATAAGAAGTCCAATGAAAATAGGATAGTGACTGTAAATTAGAAATAGTCCCTTTTGATTAGATTCTTCATCAATAGCATGGTCGAATTGAACAAAATAAAACAAGAACAGAGAAAGCATAATAATGAAATAAAGAACCGAATAAATCGAGAAATTCTCGATTGTAAAGAAGTTAACTAGCCCCATAATCATCTCTCCAAACGTAATAATGACAAGAAGGGAGATGCGCTCGATTAAATGGGGGAGAACTATCTGGAAATGATCATCTTTACTAATCGAGGTAATTGGCGTAATAAATGTTAGCAGAATACTAGCATAAAGGATATAGACTCCAATGTAAATAGGAAGAAGAGCTGCTAGATAGATTTCTAAACTTCGTAGACCTGTTATCCATAGAAAACCTTTGATACTTTCCCTATGAACATTATCGGTTGATTTTTTAAAAAACTCAACCAAATATTGAAAAAATAAGGTAAGGGTTAATGTACCAATAGCCCAACAGACATAATGAAAATATTGTTGCCAATCATCTTTAATCAAATTGGATATAAAGAGTAAAAGTCCCATATTGATAAACATGATTAGCATGTTAAATAAAGAGTTCTTTCCATAGCGATTGGTATAAACGGTTTGAATCATCCAGGCATTGATGAGAAGCAAGACAGACATGAAAAAATCAAGCAAAGAATTCCAAGTCAAAATACCGTTATGAAGATGGTGAATTAAAGCAGTTACTTTTGAAATCGCAAAAACAAAAACTAGATCATAAAAAAGTTCTGAATAATTTACACGTTTATGTTTAACAAGAGTTGTCATCTTAAGACCTTTCTATTTTAGAAGTACAATTTATTATAACAGAAAATGGTAATAAAAAAAAATGAGATGCTTAAATAACTTCATGTGACGCGAATTGTCAAAACCTTGGAGCACATTTACCTCACGTACCAGCTTACAGGCGGAGTGTTTGATGATTGATAATGAAGTACGTGTATTTTGAGGCAAAAGATTTCGAGACTCCATTACGTAACTCCCATATATAAATAAAAAATGATTGTTTCATTATAGCAAATCTAAAGAAACACGCTAAAAAGCAACCCTGACGAGTTGCTTAAAATCCTATTAAAAATTAACTTTGTCAGGATCATCCTGAGTTTTGATGCCTTGAATCTTATCCAGGACTGCCATATCTTCCTCTGATAAGTCGAAGTCGAAGATATCTAGGTTGCCTTCAATATTTTTAGGTGTTACAGACTTAGGTAGTGGCAAGAAACCTTTTTGAAGGCTCCAACGCAGAGCAACTTGTGCCACAGATTTACCGTTACGTTCAGTCACTGCTTCAACATCTTCATTTCCAAAAATGCTACCTGTACCTAGTGGACTATAGGCTTCAAGAAGGATATCGCGCTCTTGGCAATAGGCAACTAAGTCTTCTTGGTTACAACCTGGAGCCAAGAGGATTTGATTGACATGTGGAACAATTTCAGCTGTTTCAATAAGAGCTTCTAGGTGGTGTTGCATAAAGTTAGACACACCGATAGCACGCACCTTACCTTCTTTGTAGGCTTCTTCCATAGCCTTCCATGCACCCGCATTGCCAGCCTTCCAATCATCATTCTCACGAAGCGCCTTTGGATTAGGCCAATGGATAAGTAAAAGATCCAAATAATCCACACCAAGTCTTTCGAGAGACTCATCGATAGAAGTCTTAGCTAACTCGTAATCATGCTTATCATTCCAAAGTTTGGTAGTTAGGAAAATATCCTCACGTGCCAAATTACTATCAGCAATCGCTTTACCTACAGAAACCTCGTTACCGTAAATTTGTGCGGTATCAATATGTGTGTAACCCGCCTTAAGTGCGAAGCTAACGCTGTTATAGGCTTCTTCGCCTTCGGCAATTTGCCAAGTTCCAAAACCAATTTTAGGAATAGCAACCCCATTTGCAAGTGTATATGTTTCCATGATTTTCACCTTTTCTTTTTTTAATAGTACTATCTTAAAGAAGATAAGGCAAAAATGCAAAGATTTGCTACGGATATTATTATGAATAGTTCCTTACTTCTTTTTCCGCTGTTGGTAACAGCCTTTGGAGATATTATTACTTGGGAAAAGAATGAATTTGTTGGTATTGTAAAATACAATCTTCAAGACTGCGACATTATTATCAAGAGCCTGAAATATTTTATTCAGTATTATAGGAGGTTTAATACCCTTTCTCATAAATTTGTCCCTCCAAAAACAAAACGTCTATTCGGATGGTACCGATAGACGAAGAATGTATTAAGATATTACAAGTCCTAAAAATTGAACAGGAGAAGGCCAATAAAGAGCTAGGAATCAAGAATAGGTATAAAATGATTTTTCAGCATTATGGATATGCCTACGATGTTCCAGATATTGCAACAGTCAATAAAGCTATAAAAGTAATGTTGAAGGAATTGCAAATTTCTCCATTGATTACTACTAAAGGAGCTAGACACACTTATGGTAGTTATTTATGGCATAATAATATTGATTTGGGAGTTATTGCGAAAATTTTAGGACACAAAGATATCTCTATGCTGGTTGAAGTTTATGGTCACACATTGGAGGAAAAAATTAGTGAGGAATTTATGGCTGTGAAAAGTTTGTTGTAAAAACACGGCAAATTGCACGACAATTTTTAAAAGGAAAGCAAAAAAGCCTTGTAAATCAAGGCTTTTTCCTGTTGATTTAGATGCCCCCTACAGGGATTTGGAAAGGACTTTCATATTGAGAGCAATTAAAAATATTGAAATATAAGTGATTTTAGGTATTTTCAATGTCATGATTTAAAAATGGGACAAAAGTGGGGCAAAAACCATACAGATTCTAAACTGTATGGTTCTTTTTTTATCTAACCAAGAAAGGTTAAAACTTATTAAAACAAATGCAATCAACTGTTGAAAACTTTTTAGTCCGTGTAATATAAAAACAAGTAAAAAGTTGAACTATAGGGAATATTGTGTCATAATAGGTAATAGATGAATAATTAATAGATTGGAAATAATGCTTTCTTACCTTAACAAGTTGAATTGGTTATACATTTTTTCGTCGCAATTGTGTCTATCTCTCGAGTTTAGCTAGTTTTTATAAGCTCTGGCTTCTAATCAATATAACAAATTTTAGAAGTGCATAAGACAAGATGGTGACATTACTACAGTCATTTCTAGTCACCATATGTTGCTGGCACAGGCTGTTTGTAGTGTTGGCTATTTACTAGTCAGTTTAATCGGAGTGTTTAATTTTTATTGTTGAAAGGTTTTTATATGGCGAAAATTCTATCTTTAGGTCTGACAGGTAAGAAATTACTTGCTCAGGGGTTCTTGTTTGTTCTGCTAGGTCTCATCTTGATGGTCACGGGGACTTGGTTGCCAGTAAAGGTTATTCGACTGGTTCTGTTTTTAGCTTGGATAGCAACGGTCTTAGATTTAGTATTACGTATTTTCAAAAAAAGTCAGTCAACGGACACCTTGGGAGTTGCACTGGTTAAATTGTTAGTGCTGGGATATTTGCTTGGCTCCAATCTTGCGACGGATGTGCCGATTTATATTTTGGCTCTTGTGATTGGAGTTTATCAGATTTTTCATGCTAGTATTAACCTTGTCACCTATGTTCTCTACCGCAAAAACAAAATTCGACCTCGTTTTCGTCTCTTACTAGATGGACTCGTATTAGTTTTTCTTGGTGGGACTAGTCTTTTGTCCTCTACAGGAAATTCTGTCTTTCAACTCTTTGTATTAGGGGCTTATTTTTTCCTTTATGGTCTGTCCAATATCCGTGACGGTTTCTTATTTGAAGGGGAAATTGGGAAAAACCATCTCAAACGTCGTATTAGAATTAGCTTACCTATTGTCCTAGCCGCTCTCATCCCTGCAAGAACTTTAGCAAAAATCAACAAATTCATGCAGGAAAATGCTGATGAGAGAGAGGATATCCATCTTGGAATGGTGAAGTCTGGTAAGACAGCGGAGCTTGAAATTTTTGTTCATACAGCTGAGACCTCTCTGTTTTCGGCAATTGGTCATGTGGATATCTGCTATCAAGGCCGTGTTATTTCTTATGGCAACTATGATCCGTCTTCTGAGACCTTATTTGGCATGGTAGGAGATGGTGTCTTATATTTCTGTGATCGTGACAAGTACATTGACCTATGTAAACGTGAGAGTCAAAAAACGCTTTTTGGTTATGGGATAGATTTGACGCCTGAAATGGAAAAAGCAGTTCAGAAAAAGTTGGCTGAATTGAAACAACTGACGATTCCATGGGAGCCAAGTGCAGATAAAATCATGACAGGTGATGGTAAGGAAGACTACACCTACGCTTATAAAATCAGACATGAGACAGATGGGGAACTTTATAAATTTATCAAATCTAAGTTTAAATCCTACTTTGTCTTATCTACAAACTGTGTGCTCTTGGCTGATACCATAGTCGGTCAGGCTGGCACCGATATCCTCTCACCCAAAGGATTTATCGCTCCAGGAACTTACCAAGCCTACCTTAATCGAGAGTTTGAAAAACCAAATAGTATAGTCGTATCTAAACATGTTTATTAAGGAGAATTTATGAACTTAGTAAAAAAATACACCCCGTTAATACTTTTTATAGGGCTGGTTGCTCTTGTAATTCTGAATGCATCGAGCTTTATATCAGGAGCAATCTCTCTCTTTGATGTAATATCAACCTTGATTTATGGTGCTGTTATTGCTTTTGTGCTTAATGTTCCTATGAAAAAAATTGAACAGTACTTAGTTAAATTGAAGGTAAAGGCAGAGTTGCGTCGTCCGATTGCCATGGTACTTGTTTTCCTAGCTCTTATCTTAATCGTGATTGCTCTTTTGGTTTTGGTGCTGCCAACCCTAGCCCAGACTATTAGTCAGCTGGGAACAGTCCTTTCAACAGTCCTTACTCAACTTGGGAAATTGCTAGGCAGCTCGGAATTTGTAACCAAAGACATGTTGTCAACTATCGTATCAGGCATACAGGGACAATCTAGTTCTATTAGCCAAGCTTTGATAGGTTTTTTATCAGGTCTGACTAGTAATATCGGCAATATTTTTTCAAGTTTGATGAATGCCTTTTTGATTATAGTCTTCACCTTTTTATTTTTATCCAGTAAGGAACATTTGGCAGCGATGACGAGTCGACTTCTAAAAGTTTTTCTTCCAGAGAAGGTGGTGATAAAGTTGACTTACATTGGACAAGTAGCACTAGAGACTTATGACCAATTTTTGATGAGTCAGCTGATTGAAGCAGTTATCATAGGAGTTATGATAGCGGTTGGTTACAGCGTGTTTGGGATACCCTATGGAGTAATGACAGGTATCTTTGCAGGAGTGCTATCGTTCATTCCTTATGTAGGGCCTATGATTGCTTGTGTTGTGGGAGCGATTTTTATCTTCACAGTGAGTCCTACTCAAGCCTTACTTTCTCTTCTTCTATATCAAGTTATACAGCTGATTGAAGGAAACCTTATTTATCCTAGAGTTGTAGGTCAGTCTATTGGTTTGCCAGCTATTTTCACGCTTGCGGCTGCTAGTATTGGAGGCAATCTCTTTGGCTTACTTGGGATGATATTCTTTACACCGATATTTGCTGTTATCTATCGACTGGTTAAGGAATTTGTCGTTGCAAAGGAAAATCAGCTAGATTAAGAAAAACTAAATTTAATAAGATATACTGAGAAGAGAGTGAGAGATTCTCTTCTCTTTTATTTTTAAATACTTTTCTACAAAAAGCTATTAGACGTTAAAAAAAGCCTTGGTTTCAAGGCTTATTTCTGTTGATTTAGATGTGCCCCCTGCAGGGCTCGAACCTGCGCCCCATAGCTTAAGAGTCTACTGCTCTACCGACTGATCTAAGAAGGCAAATAAAAAGCTGAGAATGTAACTTCCCAGCTTTTTTAATATGCCCAAAATGGCAGCTAGATTATTTACGAAAGGCATCAAGGATATAGGTGAAACCAACAATTAAAAATGCAAAGGCAACGACATAAACGACAAAGACACTTGTAGCTACTGGATTGAACAAAATCACTAGACCTAGTAAAAATGCAAGCAACGCTATCCACATGATATGGTTGCCAATAATAGGGAAAATCAATCCCAGACGATTGCCTTTAAAGAAAACTATAATGGCTTCTACAATTAACCAAATTCCTAAAATAGTTGGAATGACAACTGGCAGCGTCACAAAGCCATAGGCAACGAGGTAAAGAGCTAAGAGAAGATTAACAATCCCTTGGAAAAGATGAGCTGGTGAGCGAAGCTCTTTTGGTACAGAGAAATAGCCTAAAATAGCTGCTATAGAAGCAACCAGTAAACCAAATGCAATCCACCAGCTGTAAGCAACAAGATTAGCTACTGGGTTTGTAAATAGAAAGAGTGCTAAAAGGACAAAAACAACTCCTGCAAGGAATAGCGATAAACGATTAGAAAATTTCATTTCAATACCCCCTATATAGTATAGTATAGTTTGATAATAAAAATATTATACACCTTTTTAGAGGAAATATCAATAAACAAAATGGAAAATTTGGAAGTTTCAGTCTGATTTATGAAAAGAAAATCAGTTTTTATTATTTTGAAAATAAAAAGAGAAGATAAAATTTGTCTTCTCTACATGAAAATATTGTATGGAATCAAAGCAAAAGTAACTGGCTTTACACTATTTGTAAAGATGTAATTTGATTCAAAAAGAAAAGATAGATTTAAAATGTGGGACAAATGATGGGGTAAATCAGTTATAGACAAGCAAAAAAAGCCTTGATTTACAAGGCTTTTTCCTGTTGTATTTAGATGCCCCCTACAGGGATCGAACCTGTGACCCACGGATTAAGAGTCCGCTGCTCTGCCAGCTGAGCTAAGGAGGCAAAGAAAAAAGCTGTATTGGTGCCGAAACTTCACGGTTTGTATTGAACCCGCGCAATTAAGCAGGTGGGCAACTCGCTCTAACTGAAGCTGTTTCCGTGTGAGACGGCCTACATGCTGTTAGAAGACTTTTGTTTCCCTAATAATACAAAAAATAGTCGGTCAACACTTAAGTGTGAAGTCGTACACCACAGCGTTTCTATGTTTATATAATACCACTTTTTCAAAAAAAATCAAGAGGAAAGTGCAATTTTTTGAAAAGGATTTCAGATTTTTCGCAAACGGTCGATAGCTTCCTTTCTTTGAGCCAAAGCCCGTTCATATTTACCAGTATCTTCTGCTTGGAAATAGTGATGATTGCGGATTTTTTCTGGTAGATAGTCTTGCTTGACCCAATTTCCAGGATAGTTGTGTGGGTAGAGATAGTCTTGGGCATTCCCCAGTTCCTTGCTTCCGCTGTAGTGCCCATCACGCAGGTGTCGCGGAATAGGCAAGTGCCCTGATGTTTTGAGGTCAGCAAGTGCCTTATCCATAGCTACATAGGCTGAGTTGGATTTTGGAGAAAGGGCCAAATCAATGACGACATTGGCAATGAGAATGCGGGCTTCTGGGAAACCAATCTTCTGGGCAGCATCAAGAGCAGTCACGGTGTGAATCTGGGCTTCAGGATTGGCCAAACCGATATCTTCATAAGCGATAACAGTCAAACGACGAGCGAGACTTGGCAAATCACCAGCCTCAATCAAGCGGGCAGCATAGTGAAGACTGGCATCAACATCTGAGCCACGGATAGACTTTTGCAGGGCTGAGAGAACATCGTAGTGTCCATCTCCATCCTTGTCCATGGTAATGTAGCTTCTCTGAAGACTATTTTCCATGATATCGAGGGTGATGTGGCGGATGCTCTTATCATTCTCAGGGGTAGAGAGAACAGCCAGGTCCAGTGAGTTGAAGGCAGAGCGAAGGTCCCCGTTTGTAGAGGTTGCGATGAAATCCAGCGCATCCTCATCTAGTTCTACTGGAAAATCAAAACCACGCTCAGGGTTACTTAGGGCTATCTGAAGAGCCTCTTTGACGTCTTGGTTAGACAGAGGTTCCAACTCAAAAATTTGAACACGGCTACGAATAGCAGGTGTTACAGAAAAAAAAGGATTTTCAGTCGTAGCCCCAATCATGATGACGAGACCACTTTCCAAGAGTGGAAGTAGAAAGTCTTGCTTGGTCTTGTCTAGACGATGAATTTCGTCCAGCAGGAGAACTAGTCCTCCAGAGAATTTTGCTTCCTCGGCGATTTCTTGCAGTCGCTTTTTACTATCAACTGTCGCATTGAAAGTTCGAAAGGCATACTTAGTAGTCCCAGCGATGGCTGAGGCAATACTGGTCTTGCCGATTCCTGGAGGTCCGTAGAGAATCATGGAGGACAGACGGTTGGCTTCCACCATGCGGCGGATGATTTTTCCAGGTCCGACCAGATGTTCCTGACCGATGACCTGGTCGATGGTTTTAGGGCGCATGCGAAGCGCGAGATTGTCTGGCATAGCAGTCCTTTCTAACGTGGATTTTCTGATGTATATGTGGTAAGATGGTAGTATCTATTTTAGCATATTTCCGAGCAATCGGGGCGATTAAAGAGTCGCATAGAAAGAGGACAAAATGGCAACATATGGATTTTTAGATGTTTTAGAGGAAGAGTTGGAGAAGAACTTTCCCTTTGACTTTGAGATTAGTTGGGACAAGCGCAATCACGCGGTTGAAGTGAGTTTTCTATTGGAAGCGCAAAACACTGCAGGTGTGGAGATGGTGGATGAAGATGGGGAGGTTTCGTCAGATGACATTCTCTTTGAAGAAGCAGTTCTTTTCTACAATCCTGCTAAATCAACAGTCAATGAGGAAGACTATTTGACGGTTATCCCTTACCTACCTAAAAAAGGTTTTTCTCGTGAGTTTTTAGCTTATTTTGCGCTATTCCTCAAAGATACTGCCGAGGTTGGACTAGATGCCCTTATGGACTTTTTGGAAGACCCAGAAGCAGAAGAATTCGTCATGGAATGGAACCAAGAAGTCTTTGAAGAAGGAAAAGTCGGCTTGGAAGAGGGAGAATTTTACCCTTATCCGAGATACTAGGAGTTTGACATGAACATAGAGATTTCTGATTTTACAGGCTGTAAGATTGCTTTGTTTTGTGGGGATAAGCTTTTGACTATCTTACGCGATGATAAGGCAAGCATTCCCTGGCCCAATATGTGGGAACTGCCCGGTGGGGGACGCGAGGGGGATGAAAGTCCTTTTGAGTGTGTAGCGCGTGAAGTTTATGAAGAACTGAGCATTCATCTAACTGAAGATTGTCTGCTTTGGAGTAAGGTTTATCCAAGTATGCTTTTTGCGGATAAACAATCTGTATTTCTTGTCGGTCAGTTGACACAGAACCAGTTTGACAGTATCGTGTTTGGAGATGAAGGACAGGGATATCAGCTGATGAATGTCGAGGAATTTCTTAGTTCCAGTCAAGTTGTACCTCAGTTGCAAGAGAGATTAAAAGATTATTTAAAAAGTAAGTGATTAGAAAGGATGGTTCAGTTAAATTTCTAAACTGAACCCGCCCTAAACACTGTGCCAAAAAGATAAACTTCTCTTAGACACAAGTGTCTTCAGAGAATTCCTATTTTGGCTTTGTGTTTTACGGGCTTGGTATCTTAATGATGGAAACATGGCAAGAGTTAAAAGTTACAGTTAAGCGTGAGGGGGAGGAGTTAGTTTCCAATCTCTTGATTGAGTTGGGAGCGCAAGGTGTTGCGATTGAAGACAGCATGGACTATGTGGGAAATGTTGATCGCTTCGGCGAGATTTTCCCAGAGGTTGAGCAACAAGAAGAAATCGTAGTGACAGCCTACTATCCTGATACGGTTGATGTAGCAGTGGTTGAGGCGGACTTGCAGGCTCGCTTAGCAGAATTGACGGATTTTATGGATTTGGGAGAGGTAAAAATGGGTACGACTGCCTTGGCTGAGGAAGACTGGGCAGACAACTGGAAGAAATACTATGAACCAGCTCGTATTACTCATGATTTGACCATCGTTCCCTCTTGGACGGACTATGAGGCGACTGCTGGGGAAAAGATTATCAAGCTGGATCCTGGTATGGCCTTCGGGACAGGAACCCACCCAACTACCAAGATGAGCCTTTTTGCCTTGGAGCAGGTTCTTCGTGGTGGGGAAACAGTGCTAGATGTGGGGACTGGTTCAGGCGTTCTCTCTATTGCCAGCTCGCTACTTGGTGCCAAGGAAATCTTTGCCTACGACCTGGATGATGTGGCAGTTCGTGTTGCTCAGGAAAATATTGAGCTCAACCCTGGTATGGAAAACATCCATGTAGCAGCAGGAGACTTGCTTAAGGGAGTTGAGATTGAGGCAGATGTGATTGTAGCTAATATCTTGGCGGATATCCTCGTTTATCTGACGGATGATGCTTATCGCTTGGTCAAGGATGAAGGCTACCTCATCATGAGTGGAATTATTAAGGACAAGTGGGACATGGTGCGCGAGTCGGCTGAGTCAGCTGGATTTTTCCTTGAAACCCACATGGTTCAAGGGGAATGGAATGCCTGTGTCTTTAAGAAAACCAAGGATATTTCCGGTGTGATTGGAGGCTAGCATGCAGCAGTATTTTGTCAAAGGCAGTGCTATCTCTCCTGTCACTATCGAGGACAAGGAAACCAGCAAGCATATGTTTCAGGTTATGCGCTTGAAAGAAGATGATGAGGTTACTTTGGTCTTTGATGATGGAATTAAGCGCTTGGCGCGTGTGCTGGATGTGGAAGCTCGTCAGTTTGAGTTGGTTGAAGAGTTAGCTGACAACGTGGAATTACCAATCCAAGTGACCATCGCATCTGGCTTTCCCAAGGGAGACAAGCTGGAGTTTATCACTCAAAAAGTAACCGAACTCGGAGCCAGCCAAATCTGGGCCTTTCCTGCCGATTGGTCGGTCGCCAAATGGGATGGTAAGAAATTAAGTAAAAAGGTTGAGAAACTAGAAAAAATCGCCCTTGGAGCAGCAGAACAAAGCAAGCGTAATGTTGTTCCAAGTATCCAGCTTTTTGAGAAGAAAGCAGATTTTCTAGCTCAGTTTGACCAGTTTGACTCTATCATAGTAGCCTATGAAGAATCAGCAAAAGAAGGAGAAGCCGCTGCTCTTTTACAAGCAGTTACTAGACTAGAGAAAGGAGCCAAACTGCTCTTTATCTTTGGTCCAGAGGGTGGTCTGTCACCTGCGGAAATTGAGAGTTTTGAAGCTAAGGGAGCAGTCTTGGCAGGACTTGGTCCTCGCATTTTGCGAGCAGAAACAGCACCGCTTTACGCTTTATCAGCCCTTAGTGTTTTATTAGAATTAGAGAAATAAGAGGAAGAAAATGGAACAAAAACACCGTTCAGAATTTCCAGAGAAGGAACTCTGGGATTTAACAGCCCTATACCAAGACCGTGAGGATTTCTTGCGTGCAATCGAGAAAGCTCGCGAAGACATTAATCAATTTAGCCGTGACTACAAGGGTAATCTTCATACTTTTGAGGATTTTGAGAAGGCCTTTGCGGAATTGGAACAAATCTACATTCAGATGAGCCATATTGGTAACTATGGTTTTATGCCGCAGACGACAGATTATAGCAATGACGAATTTGCTAACATTGCCCAAGCTGGGATGGAATTTGAAACAGATGCCAGTGTAGCCTTGACCTTCTTTGACGATGCCTTGGTGGCAGCAGACGAGAAAGTCTTGGACCGTTTGGGTGAATTACCTCATTTGACGGCGGCCATTCGTCAGGCCAAAATCAAAAAAGCCCACTATCTAGGGGCTGATGTGGAGAAGGCCTTGACCAATCTCGGTGAAGTTTTCTACAGTCCGCAGGATATTTACACTAAGATGCGAGCTGGGGATTTCGAAATGGCTGACTTTGAAGCTCATGGCAAGACCTACAAAAACAGCTTTGTTACTTATGAGAATTTCTACCAAAATCATGAGGATGCTGAGGTTCGTGAGAAATCTTTCCGTTCCTTCTCAGAAGGTCTTCGTAAGCACCAAAATACGGCTGCAGCAGCCTATCTAGCCCAAGTCAAGTCTGAAAAACTACTAGCAGATATGAAGGGTTACGACTCAGTCTTTGATTATCTCCTGGCTGAGCAGGAAGTGGACCGTGCTATGTTTGACCGCCAAATTGACCTCATCATGAAGGATTTTGCCCCAGTTGCTCAGAGATACCTCAAGCATGTTGCCAAGGTAAATGGTCTTGAAAAGATGACCTTTGCAGACTGGAAATTGGACTTGGATAGCGCCCTGAATCCTCAAGTGACTATTGACGATGCCTATGATTTGGTCATGAAGTCAGTAGAACCTTTGGGGAAAGAATATTGTCAAGAAGTTGCTCGCTATCAAGAAGAGCGCTGGGTGGACTTCGCTGCTAACAGTGGCAAGGATTCTGGTGGTTATGCGGCGGATCCATATCGCGTACACCCTTATGTCCTCATGAGCTGGACAGGCCGTTTGAGTGATGTTTATACCTTGATTCATGAAATCGGGCATTCTGGTCAATTTATCTTTTCAGACAATCACCAAAGCTATTTCAACGCCCACATGTCGACCTACTATGTCGAAGCACCATCAACTTTTAATGAATTGCTTCTCAGTGATTACTTGGAGCATCAATCTGACGACCCGCGTCAAAAACGTTTCGCCCTTGCTCACCGTTTGACAGATACTTACTTCCATAATTTCATTACTCACCTTTTGGAAGCAGCCTTCCAGCGCAAGGTCTATACACTGATTGAAGAAGGGGAAACCTTTGGAGCAAGCAAACTTAACAGTATTATGAAGGAAGTCTTGACGGATTTCTGGGGAGATGCTATTGAGATTGATGATGATGCAGCTCTGACTTGGATGCGCCAAGCTCACTACTACATGGGCTTGTATAGCTACACTTACTCTGCTGGTCTTGTCATCTCGACTGCGGGTTACCTTCATCTGAAACATTCAGAAACTGGTGCTGAAGACTGGCTCAATCTCCTTAAGTCAGGTGGTAGCAAGACACCACTTGAGTCAGCCATGATTATCGGTGCTGATATTTCAACAGACAAACCACTCCGTGATACTATTCAGTTCTTATCAGACACAGTTGACCAGATTATCGCCTACAGTGCCCAGTTGGGAGAGTAAGGGAATAGAAAGGTAGGTGATTCTTATTCTGATGATATCTGGATTGTTAAGCGTCATTATATTTGGCTTAGCTGTAGCTATTTTCAAAAACGCCGTTGAAGGTCGTGATGTTAAATTTGAACTTGCTGTAGAGTTGATATTGATAGTTATTTACTTCATTGTATATCAGATTGTGTTTAATTGAGAATTCAATATTAAGTCTTTTAAGGCTGGTTTTTTGAACAGCTGCTAGAAATGTAGAGGTATTGACCATGTATCAAGAGTTACTTAGAAAAATAGCAGAAGAAAAACCAAGTTATCATGAGGAAGAAATCCAATGGTTGCTTGATCATTTGGGAGATTCTTCTCCAGAAATTCGCGATGACCTTGTTTTTACAAGCTTTGCTAGAGGGATTCAGGAAGAGCTATTTACACAGGAACAATTTCATTTCATTGCTGAGAAAATTTTATCTGATGGAGGGTTAGATAAAGAGATTGATAAGGTAGGCCTGTCAACCCTTGAACGTTCTTTTAGGGCGCTTATTTATGCAAATCTCTTGTCTGCAGATGCCAACCAGCAATCGATTTTTTATCAGGGATTAAAAGCAGAAATTCGTAATGTCCTTTTAAATCAAGGTTTGCACTATCTTTCAAAAGAAAAGGATACAACGGGTTTTTCAAGTCAGTATGGTTGGGTTCATGCTTTTGCACATGGAGCCGATTTACTGACAGAGGTGGTTTGTCATCCAGACTTTCCTAAAAACAGAGTTCATGAAGTATTTGATATACTTGGCCAACTATTTAAAAGAATGTCCATTCGTTTTACAGATGATGAGGATTGGCGTTTAGCAAGAGTGATCTATGAACCTATTTTACAAGGGAAGTTGGAGCAAGAGCAAGTAGCTTCTTGGATAAAAGCTGTTGACTTTCCGATAGAAGAAAGGGAAGATTTTTATAAATTTTCCAACTTCAGATCCTGTCTGTTGGAAGTCTATGTCCAACTTGACCAGAGCAATAGTTTACAAGATGACTTGAAAGAAGCTATCCAGTCTTTTCAATACTAGGGATAAGCTAATATTACTTATTGAAAGAGTTTCTATTGTATCCTCCTAACTGATAATGAAAACTAATAAAAGAGGTTGAATCATTTTCCAACCTCTTTTCCGATATCTTAATGGAATTGCATACCACCATCAACGATAATGGTTTGTCCTGTAATGTAGTTTGAATCTGGTCCTGCAAGGAAGCTGACGGCTGCAGCCACATCTTCTGGTTCAGATAGACGTTTTAGGGTAATATCTTTTGCAAATGTCTGCATACCCCATTCGTCATCTTTTCCTGCATTTTTACCAACTTCATGAGCGATATCGTACATCATTGGTGTTTTCACAATACCTGGTGCGTAGGCGTTAACAGTGATGCCTGAGTCTGCTAAATCACGTGCTAATGTTTGCGTGATTCCGCGAACAGCAAATTTGGTTCCACCGTAAACAGTTAGATTTGGGTTACCGACTACACCGGCTTGAGAGGTTGCGTTGATAATTTTACCTCCGTGGCCAAGTGCTTTAAATTGCGCTTGTGCAGCTTGTGAACCCCAAATGACACCACCAACGTTGATTCCGAAAGTACGTGTAAATTGTTCCTCAGTAATTGTATCAAGAGGAGTAGTTGGAGCAACACCGGCGTTATTTACGACAACATTCAAATCACCAAAATGGTCAACAACCTTTTGAAATGCTTGTGCAACTTCGGCCTGTTTCGAAACATCGGCCACGACAGCAAAGGCATTTTCAGCTGATAATTCGGCAACAGCTTTTTCAGCTGTTTCGGGATTGTAGTCTAAGACTCCTACCTTAAAGCCATCTTGAACCAATCGTTTTGCGATTGCAAAACCGATTCCTTGACCTGCACCTGTGACAATAGCAACTTTAGACATATGATTCCTCCTTGGTATCCACGATACCATTCAAACGTTCATAAAAGAACAGCAAAGTTGTAAAAATTAGTTCAAATTAGGGAATAAATAAATTATTAGAACTATATTGACATTATATACCTTTAGAAAAAATGTTTCAAATAAACACTACCGTTTTTATAGAATTTTATCCTGAAAATTTCCAATCAATTTTCTTGAAACCCTTTCCCTCTTTTGATAGACTAGTATCTAGTTTTTGAAAAAAGGAGAAAGAAAATGAAAAAATTTGTCGCTGAGTTAATCGGTACTTTCATGCTTGTGTTCGTTGGGACTGGAGCTGTTGTTTTTGGAAATGGTCTTGATGGCCTAGATCACCTTGGAATCGCCTTTGCCTTTGCTTTAGCCATCGTGGTTGCAGCCTACTCAATCGGAACTATTTCAGGTGCTCACTTGAACCCAGCGGTTTCGATTGCTATGTTTGTGAACAAACGTTTGTCATCTTCAGAGCTTGTAAACTACATCCTTGGACAAGTAGTTGGAGCTTTCCTTGCGTCAGCTGCGGTATTCTTCCTCTTGGCTAACTCAGGTATGTCAACTGCTAGTCTTGGTGAAAATGCCTTGGCAAACGGTGTCACTGTCTTTGGTGGTTTCTTGTTTGAAGTCATTGCAACCTTCTTGTTTGTTTTGGTTATCATGACAGTGACTTCAGAAAGCAAGGGCAATGGCGCGATTGCTGGTTTGGTAATCGGTTTGTCCTTGATGGCGATGATTCTTGTCGGATTGAATATTACTGGACTTTCAGTAAACCCAGCTCGTAGCTTGGCACCAGCTGTTTTGGTAGGTGGCGCAGCCCTTCAACAAGTTTGGATTTTCATCCTTGCCCCAATCGTTGGTGGAGTTCTTGCAGCCCTCGTTGCGAAAAACTTCCTTGGAACAGAAGAATAATTGAAACTCAAAAAGCCTTGCTCCTCATCTCGAGGAACAGGGCTTTTTTGTATGATACTCTTCGAAAATCTCTTCAAACCACATCAACTTCACCTTGCCGTATGTATGGTTACTAACTTCGTTAGTTTCATCCACAACCTCAAAACAGTGTTTTGAG
>NZ_KV794217.1:61418-95143 GCF_001808665.1 Streptococcus sp. HMSC070B10
AACAGTGTTTTGAGCTAACTTCGTCAGTTTCATCTACAACCTCAAAGCAGTGCTTTGAGCAACTTGCGGCTAGTTTCCTAGTTTGCTTTTTGATTTTCATTGAGTATGAGTTTAACGGTTGTCAATTTTCTCTGGATAGAGATCGTGTTGGAAGAGGCGTTGTTCTGCCAAGCCTTCATACTTAGTTCCTGGCTTACCGTAGTTGTAGTAGGGGTCGATTGAAATGCCGCCGCGCGGAGTGAATTTTCCCCATACCTCCAAATAGCGAGGGTCTAGCAAGTTGACCAAGTCTTTCCCAATGGTGTTGATACAGTTTTCGTGGAAATCTCCGTGGTTTCGGTAGCTAAAGAGGTAGAGTTTGAGGGATTTTGACTCGACACAGAGCTTGTCAGGGATGTAGGAAATATAGATAGTTGCAAAGTCTGGCTGAGCAGTGATTGGGCAAAGTGAAGTAAATTCAGGACAGTTAAATTTGATGAAATAGTCATTTTCCACATGACGATTGTCAAAGGATTCGAGGACTTCTGGTTGATAGTCAAAAATGTAGTTTGTTTCTTTGTTGCCTAGTAGGCTGAGGTTTTTCATTTCTTCTTGTTGTGACATGATTTTTTCTTTCTAATCTTAAACACCACGTTGATTATCGTAGAGGAGGGTATGAAGTTGAGGAAGGACGCGGACATTGCCCCAGCTATCGTCAGTAGCGACGCGTTCCCAGAGTTCTTTGAGGCGGTCCAGTTGGTCTTGGACAATATTACCCGTAGCCTTGGGCTCAGGATTTCCTGCTGATAAGAAGAGAACATCTGGTTGGTAGCGTTCTTGTATGCCTCTGGCAAAGGCCAAATCTGCATCGTCAAAGACAGGGATTTTAAAGGTGACCTTGTCTGGATCCAGTTGGGAAACGATAAAGTCCAAGGTCTCAAAGTTGACTTCCATCTTGGATGAAGGAGGTTTGGGACTGAGAGTGACCTGGTCGATGTCTTTTAACCAATTTTGCCAGCGGGAACCTTGGGTCTCAACAGCCAGAGTGACACCACGTTCCTTGAGTTTAGTGACCAATTCGGCCATGTTGGCTGCTAGGATAGCAGGATTTCCCCCAGACAGGGTTACATAGTCGTAGCTCCCTAATTTATCCAAGGCAGCAATGACTTCGTCAGCTGTCATACGAGTTGGTTTTTCAGAGCCATCCCAAGTAAAGGCAGAATCGCACCAGTCGCAGTGGTAGTCGCAACCAGCAGTGCGGACAAACATGGTTTTCTGCCCGATAGCACGACCTTCACCTTGAAAAGTTGGGCCGAAAATTTCCAGAACTGGTAGTTTGAGGACACGTTCCCTAGTCATCTAACCACTCCCGTCTAAACTCTGCAAAGGCAGTCGGAGTCTCATAGAGGCGAACGTATTCCAAACGGAGACCGCGCTCGTCTGGCAACTCTTGGTTCATGGTTTGGAAAATCCAGTAAACCATATTTTCAGCAGTCGTGTTCATATAGGGAAGAGTTTCATTGAGATAGCGATGATCCAAGTGGGGTTCTAAGTAGTTCTTGTAGATGGCTTTGATATCTCCGAAATCGTAGGTCATGCCACGTTCATCTAAAAATCCACTAACAGCAATCTGCAGATGATAGGTGTGACCATGAAGGGATTTACATTTTCCCTCATAGTGAAAGAGGTGGTGGGCAGCATCGAAGGTAAACTCTTTTGATACCAAGGTTCTGTGAGGATTGTAGACAAGAGACTCCCCGGTTTCCTGTTTGATTTCTTTGGGTGCAAAAAACATTAGTCCTCTCCTTTCTGTGAGAGATAAACATCTAAACCATGTTGTCGTAAGTGGCAGGCTGGGCAATCTCCACAGCCACTTCCAATAATCCCGTTGTAGCAGGTCAAGGTCTTTTCACGAACATAGTCAAAGGCACCGAGTTGGTCGGCTAATTCCCAAGTTTCAGCCTTGTCTAGCCACATGAGAGGTGTTTGGATAACAAAGTCGTAATCCATGGCAAGGTTGAGGGTAACATTAAGGGATTTGACAAAGACATCTCGACAATCGGGGTAGCCTGAGAAGTCTGTCTCGCAGACACCTGTCACGATATCTTTAATGCCACGTTGCTTAGCAAGAACTGCCGCAAAGGATAGAAAGAGGTGGTTGCGACCATCAACGAAGGTATTGGGAACCTCCCCCTCTTTTTGCTCAATCTCCATATCAGAGGTCAGGGCATTTTCAGTGATTTGCCCCAGCAGAGACATATCTAGGATGTGATGACGAATCCCCTGTTCCTTAGCGATTTCTCTAGCAACTTGAATTTCGAGATAATGGCGTTGACCGTAGGCAAAGGTAACGGCTTCGACCGTTTCATAGTGTTCTTTAGCCCAAAAGAGGCAGGTTGTAGAATCTTGACCGCCACTAAAGACGACCAAGGCTGATTGACGTTTCATAGTACTCCTTCCAAAATGGGAAATGTTCAGAGCACGCAAAAAGCTCCCTTGAGGGAGCTAAAAAATACCAAGTCAAGGTTTTTTTTAGCGATGGCATGTCCCAAACATCGTAATATTCTATCTACAGTCTAGCATATTTTTTGAAAAATGGCAAAGGGCAAGAAAAAGAGACCAAAGCAAGTACTTGGTCTCTCGTTTGATTAGCTCAATTCAGCAACGATGGCCTTGATTTGTTCTGCTGTGTGAACACCAGCAACTTGTTTCACTACTTGGCCGTCTTTTTTGAAGAGAAGAGTTGGGATAGACATGATTCCAAAAGCACGAGCTGTGTTTGGATTTTCATCAACGTCCATTTTAACGATTTTCAAAACATCTTCTGAAAGTTCTTCAGACAATTTGTCCAAGATTGGACCTTGCATACGACATGGACCACACCAAGTTGCCCAGAAGTCTACCAAGACCAAACCGTCTTTTGTTTCTTGTTCGAATGTTGCATCTGTAATTGCTTTTGCCATTGTATTTCTCCTTTTTAGTTATATTGGCTTAAATCTTGTTTCATGAGATAGAAGAAGACATCTCCATAAGTCCCATGGTAGTCCAAATCATGGCCGTTGTAGGTTAATTTTTGGACAGGGTAGTAGTCTGCGACGCCGATAAGGCAAGCTTGTTGCGAACGATCAAAGTCTTCATAAGATTCGAAAGTTACAGTTCTTTCATTCTTGCTGGCATCTAGATAGGTAATTTCAATCATGTTTAAAACTCCTTTGTTTAATGATGATTTTATTTTACTCTTTGTAAAAGAGAATGTCAAGAAAAATGATTGCGCACGCAACTTTTTTTCTAAAGTCATCTTAAACCCAGAAATCCAAACCGGTTTCCAAGCTTTCTTCGACAGCCTTCTGTAGAGAGACCAGTGTCTTTTGCCCATCACTTGTCAGGCAGATAAAGCTAGAGCGTCTATCTTGATCACAACACCTGCGACTAAGCAGACCGCAATTTTTAGCTTCCAAGCGAGCCACCATCCGAGAAACAGCGCTCGGGCTCAGATGAAGTTTATCTGGCAGGTCAATCTGGCGTAGAGATTTTTCTTGAGCCAAGTCCAGATAGTAGAGCAGGTAAAACTCTTTCAAGGTCAGACTTTGCTCGCTCTGCTGGGCAATAGTCTCTTCCAAGAGATTTTCGATTTCTTTCTGACGCCGATTGAAGTCAAACCATTTTTCCAAATAGGTCATAGTATCTCCTTTCTTTTTAGAGTTATAACATAGAAGAATGTCCATTCACGGACAGTCTCTGCATCATAAGATGATTGCGCATGCAATAATTATACTACTTTTCAAGAAAGCTGACAAGAAGAACACTGACATCTCTTATCCTAAATCATGCCTGTTTTACCAAGTCAAGAATTGTTTGTATCCCCTTTCCTCTCTGATTTTCATTATCTCTTGTGTATTTCCTTGAAATTTTCTGAAAAAAGAGTAAACTGGTATGCAAGAAGTCTATTTCGTGGAGTTTAGGATGAAATTATATGTTCAATTAATGATTCTCTTTGTGATTTCTCTAATCGGAGAGGGGATCTCTAGTTTCTTTCATTTGCCTATCCCAGGCAGTATTATCGGTTTGATTATTCTTTTTCTAGCCCTACAATTCAAGTGGCTGAGAACCAGGCATGTCAACATGGTGGGGAATTTCTTGTTGGCCAATATGACCATTCTCTTTTTGCCGCCAGCAGTGGGAATCATGGAGAAGTTTGATGTAATTGCTCCCTATCTTTTGCCCATTGTTTTGATTGTCTTTTTTGCAGCAGTCATCAATATTATCCTCATAGCCTTGGTAGTTCAGTTTATCAAGAGACGGTTTGAGGGAGATTATGAGAAAGGAGATGCCAAATGAGTGAATTTGTTTCCAATCCCCTGTTTGGGCTTGCCCTGTCTATCCTAGCTTATCTAGTGGGAATGCTGATTTACAGACGTTTTCCCCATCCATTGACAACGCCCTTGCTTTTGTCAGCTGTTTTCATTATCATCTTTCTAAAGCTGACAGGTATTTCTTACCAAGATTACTACCAAGGTGGGGTTTATTTGAACAACTTGATTGTCCCATCGACAGTGGCTCTGGGGATTCCTCTTTATAAGAGTTTTCATCTGATGAAGCACCATGCTCGGAGTATTCTCTTTGGTAGTTTGTTAGCGGTAGTGGTCAATACATCTTTCACAGCCCTTGTGGCTAAGATTTTTGGCATGGACTTTTTCCTAGCCATTTCTCTCTTTCCTAAGTCAGTAACAACCGCCATGGCAGTGGGAATCACAGAAAAATTGCAAGGTTTGACGACTGTGACCTTGGTCGTTGTAGTGGCGACTGGAATTTTAACCAGTGTCATCGGACCAACCCTTTTGAAGTGGTTGAAAATTGACGACCCAGTAGCTGTTGGTCTTTCCCTTGGAGGGACAGGACATGCTGTCGGAACAGGCACAGCCTTCCGATACGGCTCTGTAGCAGGAGCCATGGGTGGTTTGGCTATCGGTGTTACCGGTATTCTCTATGTCTTTGTCAGCCCTATCGTAGCTAGTTTGATATTGAGTTAAATCAAAACCCAGCTTTTTAGCTGGGCATTTTTTATTGCAAATTAACCTTGTTTCTCAAGATGTAGTAGGTTCCGAGGTAAAAGATAGCTATGAATATGAGTTCTTCAACAATACTTATACCTGCTCCCATATAGAAATTATCATTAAATCCTGCAAGTGAATTAATATAGAAGTTAGTACTGGTATTGAAGAAGACTTCAATAAATCCAATGACGATTTGGATACCAATGTAGGCTGCAACAGCGAGTGCTGTACGGTATTCATTGAACAGTTGTCCAATGGAAATGGCCAAGTAGATGCAGAGGATTCCAGAAATGGTATTTAGTAGGAAGGATAAGACAGCAAGACTAAAGCCGGTAAAATGTTCTGCAACAAATGACAGAAGAGTAGAAAGTTGAACTGCATCAGAATTTGTTGACAATAAGATAATATAGATACATAGGAGTAAGACAGCAGTGCTAATCAACGACCAGATAAAGGCACCGATTAGTTTGGCTGTGATGATATGGTGTTCAGAAACTGGCAAGGTTAAAGTCAGATAGCCTTGTCGGTCATAGACACTTCCTTTGAATCGTTTAATAATCAAGAAGATAGTTGAAATCACAAGTGTAACCATCAAACCACCAAAGACAGTAGATAGAAAAAAAAGTAGAACAGATAGATTTTTTTCAGGTAGTTTGATTAAGGATTGTGTCTGAATTCCAATAAGAACAGAGAGGAAGAGAACAGCACCATAAAGAGCTAAATACCACTTGTTAACATTTTTAAATTCGTAGCGAACTAAATTCCAAAACATAATAATCTCCTTTACTTAGGCCTTAAATTCCTGACGGAAGAGTTGGTCAATGGATTCACCTGACTCATAGCGAATATCATCTACATTTCCTTGACGGACGACTTTTCCGTCTTTGAGGAAGACAATTTCATCCAAGATTGGCTCGATATCAGAAATCAAGTGGGTAGAAATCAAAACGGTAGAAGTTGGGGAGTAGTTGTTGATAATGGTATTGAGGATATACTCACGGGCTGCTGGGTCCACTCCACCAATGGGTTCGTCTAGAACGTAGAGGCGGGCATCACGGCTCATAACCAAAATCAGTTGTACCTTTTCCTTATTCCCTTTTGATAATTTTTTGAGACGACTATTTTCATCAATGCCCAGGTCTGCAAGTAGATGATGGGCGCGTTCAAGATTGAAATCTTTATAGAAGGTCTTGAAGTAGGTTAGGGCTTCTTTGACCTTCATTTGCTCATTGAGATAGGTCGTATCCGGCAAATAAGCTACGATAGCCTTGGTTGCTGGGCTTGGGTCCATATCGTTGATAAGGACATGTCCTTGATCTGGTTGTAAGAGGCCATTGATTAGTTTAATCAGGGTTGTTTTTCCTGAGCCGTTTGGCCCAAGGAGACCAACAATTTTTCCAGCTGGGATGTCAAGAGAAACATTTTCAAGGGCTGGGGTTGCTCCATATGATTTGGATACATTTTCAAATGCTAGTAATGACATAGGCTTAAACTCCTTTAATATAATCGCCGACTACGCCTGGTAGTTCTTCTTTTTCATAGCCAAAATGGGTCATGGAGGAAACGAAGTGTTCCAATTCTTCTTCTGATAATTGTTTGCGTGATTGGGCGATCAGCTCCTTATCTTCAGTCACAAATCGTCCAGTTGTGCGCTTGCTGTAGACAAATCCTTCTCGTTCAAGGTCTGACAAGGCTCTTTGGATGGTGTTGGGATTGACACCGGCCTCGCTAGCTAGCTCTCTCACGGTTGGAAGTTGTTGATTGGGTTCCAGTGTATGGGAAACAATCTGAAGCTTGATTTTCTCCATAATCTGTAAATAGATGGGTTTTTTGTTATCAAATGTCCAGGACATCTTGGTCTCCTTTCTTTTATCCTTTTGTCTTAATTAAATAATACAACAAAACAAAAAACTTGTCAAGCAAAAAGAAGAATTGTTTTGGGAATCGTTTAAAAAATGGTATAATGAAAAGAAAACGATAAGGAGGGAAAGGATGCGTTGTCCAAAATGTGGGGCTACCAAGTCAAGTGTTATCGATAGTCGCCAAGCAGAAGAAGGGAACACTATTCGTAGAAGACGTGAGTGCGATGAATGCCAACACCGTTTTACAACCTACGAACGAGTAGAAGAAAGAACCTTAGTGGTTGTTAAAAAAGATGGCACACGGGAACAATTCTCCAGAGATAAAATCTTTAATGGGATTATCCGCTCAGCCCAGAAACGTCCTGTGTCAAGTGATGAAATCAACATGGTAGTCAATCGTATCGAACAGAAACTCCGTGGTCGAAATGAAAATGAAATTCAAAGTGAGGACATTGGTTCACTCGTCATGGGGGAGTTGGCTGAATTGGACGAGATTACTTATGTACGTTTTGCCAGTGTCTATCGTAGTTTTAAGGATGTTAGTGAGTTAGAGAGTCTGCTCCAACAAATCACCCAGTCCTCTAAAAAGAAAAAGGAAAGATAAATGAAGCCAATTGACCGTTTTTCTTATCTAAAGAATAATCGGGTGTCGCAAGATACCTCATCTCTGGTACAGTGCTACCTCCCGATTATCGGTCAGGAGGCACTGAGCCTTTATCTTTATACAATCAATTTTTGGGATAATGGTAGAAAGGAATACCTCTTTTCAAGTATTCTTAACCATCTTAACTTTGGGATGGATAGACTGATAAAATCCCTGAAAATCCTATCTGCTTTCAATCTCTTGACCCTCTATCAAAAAGGGGATACCTATCAGCTAGCCCTTCATGCTCCTCTATCTAGTCAAGACTTCTTGGAGCATCCTGTTTATCGCAGACTTTTAGAGAAAAAGATTGGTGATGCAGCTGTGGAGGATTTGAAAGTTGAGAGTGCTGAGGGAGAAGAAATACCTGTCTCACTCAATCAAGTCTTTCCAGACTTGGTAGAGCTGGGAAGTCAAGAAGACCTTAGTCTCAAGAAGAAAGTGGCCAACGATTTTGACTTAGACCATTTTCGTCAGCTTATGGCTCGAGATGGGCTTCGCTTTGCGGATGAGCAGTCTGATGTCTTAAACCTCTTTGCCATTGCTGAGGAAAAGAAGTGGACTTGGTTTGAAACCTATCAATTGGCCAAGTCCACAGCTGTTTCCCAGGTTATTTCAACCAAACGTATGCGGGAAAAAATTGCTCAAAAACCTGTTTCCTCTGACTTTAGTCCTAAAGAAGCAACCATTCTCAAAGAGGCCAAGAGTAAGACTGCCCTGCAGTTCTTGGCAGAAATCAAGCAAACTCGTAAGGGAACCATTACCCAAACAGAAAGAGATCTCTTGCAACAGATGGCTGGCTTGGGCTTGCTGGACGAAGTCATCAATATTATTCTCTTGTTGACTTTTAATAAGGTAGATTCGGCAAATATCAATGAGAAATATGCCATGAAGGTAGCCAATGACTATGCCTATCAAAAGATTCATTCGGCAGAAGAGGCAGTTCTTCGGATCCGTGAGCGAGGGCAGAAAAGTCAGGCTCAAAAGGCTAGTAAACCGAATCCTGCCAAGTCCAATATACCCAAGTGGAGCAATCCAGATTATAAGAATGAAACCAGCGAGGAAACTCGTCTGGAACTAGAACGTAAGAAACAAGAACTACTAGCTCGATTAGAAAAAGGAGGAGATTAGATGGAAAGTGTCGGAGACGTACTCAAACGTCAACCTAGCCGTTTTCATTATCAGGACTTGGTCCAGAAAATCATGAAGGACCCTGATGTTGCGGCCTTTATCCAGCAAAAATCCCTTACTCCAGAGGAATTGAATCGCAGTATCTCCAAGTTTAATCAGTACATCACCGAGCGCGACAAGTTTCTCCGTGGGGATACGGATTATATTGCCAAAGGTTACAAGCCGATTTTGGTTATGAATCATGGCTATGCGGACGTTTCTTACGAAGAAACTCCTGAACTCATCGCGGCTGAAAAAGAAGCGGCTATTAAGAACCGTCTCAAGTTAATCAATCTGCCAGCCAGTCTTAAGAAAGCTAGTTTAGCTCAAGTAGATTTGGATGATTTGGGGCGCTTGCCAGTTTTTGAAAAGCTATTAGCTTTCGTGGAGCAATATCCAGCTATTCGAAAAGGTCTATACTTGTATGGAGACTTTGGTGTGGGTAAAAGTTTCATGATGGCTGCCTTAGCCTATGATTTATCAGAAAAACGTGGGGTTTCCTCCACTCTCCTCCACTATCCTAGCTTTGTCATAGATGTCAAAAATGCTATCGGTGATGGTAATGTCAAGACCTTGGTGGATGAGATTAAGCTTTCTGAAGTCCTGATTTTAGATGATATTGGTGCCGAGCAATCAACACCTTGGGTACGTGATGAAATCCTGCAAGTCATTCTCCAATATCGGATGCAGGAAGATTTACCGACCTTTTTTACCTCCAACTTCAACTTTGAAGATTTGGAGCTGCATTTCGCTAAAGGGAAACATGGAAATGACGAAACCTGGGAAGCCAGACGCGTCATGGAACGCATCCGTTATTTGGCTGAGGAGACTCGTTTAGAAGGAGTAAACCGTCGATGACAGAAACAATCAAATTAATGAAGGCTCACACTTCAGTGCGCAGATTTAAGGAGCAAGCCCTTCCTCAGGAAGACTTGACTGAAATCTTGACAGCGGCCCAGATGGCCTCGTCTTGGAAGAATTTTCAATCATACTCTGTGATTGTAGTACGAAGTCAAGAAAAGAAAGATACTTTATATGAGTTGGTGCCTCAAGAAGCCATTCGCCAGTCTGCTGTTTTCCTTCTCTTTGTCGGAGATTTGAACCGTGCAGAAAAGGGAGCACGACTCCATACTGATACATTCCAACCCCAAGGTGTAGAAGGTCTCTTGATTAGTTCGGTCGATGCGGCTCTTGCTGGTCAAAATGCCCTGTTGGCAGCTGAAAGCTTGGGCTATGGTGGTGTCATTATCGGTTTGGTTCGATACAAGTCAGAAGAAGTGGCAGAGCTCTTTAACCTGCCTGACTATACCTATCCTGTCTTTGGGATGGCGCTGGGCTTTCCAAACCAAGAACATGAAGTCAAACCTCGCTTGCCTTTGAATCAGGTGGTATTTGAGGAAGAATATCAGGAACAAACAGTTGATGTGATTGAGGCTTACGACCGTGTACAGGCTGACTATGCTGGAGCGCGTGCGACCACAAGCTGGAGTCAGCGCCTAGCAGAACAGTTTGGTCAAGCTGAACCAAGCTCAACTAGAAAAAATCTTGAACAGAAGAAGTTATTGTAGAAAGTGAGAAATTATGGCCCTACCAACTATTGCCATTGTAGGACGTCCCAATGTTGGGAAATCAACCCTATTTAATCGGATCGCTGGTGAGCGAATCTCCATTGTAGAAGATGTCGAAGGAGTGACACGTGACCGTATCTATGCAACGGGTGAATGGCTCAATCGTTCATTTAGCATGATTGATACAGGAGGAATCGATGATGTCGATGCTCCCTTCATGGAACAAATCAAGCACCAGGCAGAAATTGCCATGGAAGAAGCAGATGTGATCGTCTTTGTCGTGTCTGGTAAGGAAGGAATTACCGATGCAGACGAATATGTAGCCCGTAAGCTTTATAAAACCCACAAACCAGTTATCTTAGCAGTCAACAAGGTGGACAACCCTGAAATGCGAAACGATATCTATGATTTCTATGCTCTTGGTTTAGGTGAACCACTGCCTATCTCATCTGTCCATGGTATCGGTACAGGGGATGTGCTAGATGCCATCGTAGAAAATCTTCCAAATGAATATGAAGAAGAAAATCCGGATGTCATTAAGTTTAGCCTGATTGGCCGTCCCAACGTTGGAAAATCAAGCTTGATCAACGCTATTTTGGGAGAAGACCGTGTTATTGCTAGTCCTGTTGCTGGAACAACACGTGATGCCATTGATACCCACTTTACAGATACAGATGGTCAAGAGTTTACCATGATTGATACGGCTGGTATGCGTAAGTCTGGTAAGGTTTATGAAAATACCGAGAAATACTCTGTCATGCGCGCCATGCGTGCTATTGACCGTTCAGATGTGGTCTTGATGGTCATCAATGCGGAAGAAGGCATTCGTGAATACGATAAGCGTATCGCAGGATTTGCCCATGAAGCTGGTAAAGGAATGATTATCGTGGTCAACAAGTGGGATACGCTTGAAAAAGACAACCATACTATGAAAAACTGGGAAGAAGATATCCGTGAGCAGTTCCAATACCTGCCTTACGCACCGATTATCTTTGTATCCGCTTTGACCAAGCAACGTCTCCACAAACTTCCTGAGATGATTAAGCAAATCAGTGAAAGTCAAAATACACGTATTCCATCAGCTGTCTTGAACGATGTTATCATGGATGCCATTGCCATCAACCCAACACCGACAGACAAAGGAAAACGACTTAAGATTTTCTATGCGACTCAAGTGGCAACCAAACCACCGACCTTTGTTATCTTTGTCAACGAAGAAGAACTCATGCACTTTTCTTACCTGCGTTTCTTGGAAAATCAAATCCGCAAGGCCTTTGTCTTTGAAGGAACACCGATTCATCTCATCGCAAGAAAACGTAAATAAAAAAGCAGAATCTGGAATGACATTTCCAGATTTTTTTGATAAAATGAAGTTGAAGAAAGCGCTATCAAAAAGAGGTGTTGATGATGGAACATTTGTTTAAATTGTTAATCTTATTACCCTGTTTTTACTTTTTCAGCTGGATTGAAAAGGCCAACAGAGATAGTAAATTTTTCCCAATTTTTTACTATTTTTACTGGATTTACATCACCCTCTATGCTCTTTTTAGCCTTGCTTGGACAGTTTTTTCAGTCTTGTTTTTCAATATCCTATTGAGAAATGTGGCAGACATCAAGTCTTGGGGCATTTGGTTTCTTTTTCTTCTGCTAGCTATTGGTCTGAATTGGTTAACTTATTCCTGTTTCAAAAAAATGTTTCGCTTGAGACGGGAACTAGGGAAGTCTAAAAGTGGAAGGCATTGATTTATATGGGTTTTGTTTATAGGAGGTAGCTTATGACACGTCTAAAATCATTTATTACACAATATTCTAAATTCTATATTGGTTTAGTTCTGCTGATCTGGCTGGCTTTCTTCTTTGTTCCTTGGGATAAACCAGTTCTGGGAATATCTATCAATCTCTTAATCATGCAGAAAGTTTTACTAGTTTTTGGTATTCTGTCTATTTTGATGGCCTTGCTGTCCAAGAAAGTCAGTCTCTTTGTTTTTGGATTGATCTGCTGTTTTTCTCTTTGGATAAATCTATTTATCCTATTTGCGATTTTGCCGATTTTTGTTGGCAATTAAATCATCATAAAAGTCAGAGAGGTTAGCTTGGAAACTAGCCTCTTTTTCCTTTTCAAAATGGGGATTCTTCCTTGAAAATAATCAGTAATTGTGCTAAAATTAAAAGAACATTCTAAAATATTCGGAATTTAAAGTAAGGAAAAACATGGCTAATATTTTAAAAACAATTATCGAAAATGATAAAGGAGAAATCCGTCGTCTGGAAAAGATGGCTGACAAGGTTTTCAAATACGAAGACCAAATGGCTGCTTTGACAGATGACCAACTAAAAGCAAAAACAGTTGAATTTAAAGAACGTTATCAAAATGGAGAATCACTGGATTCATTGCTTTATGAAGCATTTGCGGTTGTCCGTGAAGGTGCTAAACGTGTCCTAGGTCTCTTCCCATATAAGGTTCAGGTCATGGGGGGAATCGTTCTTCACCATGGTGACGTGCCAGAAATGCGTACAGGGGAAGGGAAAACCTTGACTGCGACCATGCCCGTATACCTCAATGCCCTTTCAGGCAAAGGAGTTCACGTAGTTACGGTCAATGAGTACCTATCCGAACGTGATGCGACTGAGATGGGTGAATTGTACTCATGGCTTGGTTTGTCAGTAGGGATTAACTTGGCTGCCAAATCCCCAATGGAGAAAAAAGAAGCCTATGAGTGTGATATTACCTACTCAACCAACTCAGAAATCGGATTTGACTACCTTCGTGATAACATGGTCGTTCGCGCTGAAAACATGGTACAACGTCCGCTTAACTATGCCTTGGTCGATGAGGTTGACTCAATCTTGATTGACGAGGCCCGTACACCTTTGATCGTATCAGGTGCTAACGCAGTTGAAACCAGTCAGTTGTATCACATGGCAGACCACTATGTAAAATCTTTGGACAAAGACGACTACATCATCGATGTGCAGTCTAAAACAATTGGTTTGTCTGATTCAGGGATTGATAAGGCTGAAAGCTACTTCAAACTTGACAATCTCTATGACATCGAAAACGTAGCTCTGACTCACTTTATCGATAACGCCCTTCGTGCCAACTACATCATGCTTCTCGATATTGACTATGTGGTGAGCGAAGAGCAAGAAATCTTGATTGTTGACCAATTTACAGGTCGTACCATGGAAGGTCGTCGTTATTCTGATGGATTGCACCAAGCTATTGAAGCTAAAGAAGGTGTGCCAATTCAGGATGAAACCAAGACATCTGCCTCAATCACTTACCAAAACCTTTTCCGTATGTATAAGAAATTGTCTGGTATGACGGGTACAGGTAAGACTGAGGAAGAAGAATTCCGTGAAATTTACAACATTCGTGTTATTCCAATCCCAACAAATCGTCCTGTTCAACGTATTGACCACTCAGACCTTCTTTATGCAAGTATCGAGGCTAAGTTTAAAGCAGTTGTCGAAGACGTTAAGGCTCGTTACCAAAAAGGTCAGCCAGTCTTGGTTGGTACAGTTGCAGTTGAAACCAGTGACTACATTTCTAAGAAATTGGTCGCAGCTGGCGTTCCTCACGAAGTCTTAAATGCCAAAAACCACTATAAAGAAGCCCAAATCATCATGAATGCTGGTCAACGTGGTGCTGTTACCATTGCGACTAACATGGCCGGTCGTGGTACCGACATCAAGCTTGGTGAAGGGGTTCGCGAACTTGGAGGACTTTGTGTTATTGGTACAGAACGCCATGAAAGCCGTCGTATCGATAATCAGCTTCGTGGACGTTCAGGTCGTCAAGGAGACCCAGGTGAGTCACAATTCTACCTCTCTCTTGAAGATGACTTGATGAAACGTTTTGGTTCTGAACGCTTGAAGGGAATCTTTGAACGTCTCAACATGTCTGAAGAGGCGATTGAGTCTCGTATGTTGACGCGTCAGGTTGAGGCAGCGCAAAAACGTGTCGAAGGAAATAACTACGATACCCGTAAACAAGTCCTTCAATATGACGATGTCATGCGTGAACAACGTGAGATTATCTACGCTCAACGTTACGATGTCATCACTGCAGACCGTGACTTGGCACCTGAAATTCAGTCAATGATCAAACGCACGATTGGTCGTGTCGTTGATGGTCATGCGCGTGCTAAACAAGACGAAAAACTTGAAGCAATTTTGAACTTTGCTAAGTATAACTTGCTTCCAGAAGATTCTATTACGATCGAAGACTTGTCAGGTTTGTCTGATAAGGCCATCAAGGAAGAGCTCTTCCAACGTGCCTTGCAAGTTTACGATAGTCAGGTTTCAAAACTACGCGATGAAGAAGCAGTTAAAGAATTCCAAAAAGTCTTGATTCTACGAGTGGTGGATAACAAGTGGACAGATCATATCGATGCCCTTGATCAATTGCGTAACGCGGTTGGACTTCGTGGCTATGCTCAGAACAACCCTGTTGTTGAGTATCAGGCAGAAGGTTTCCGTATGTTTAATGACATGATTGGTTCGATTGAGTTTGATGTGACACGCTTGATGATGAAAGCACAAATTCATGAACAAGAAAGACCACAAGCAGAACACCATATCAGTACAACAGCGACTCGTAATATCGCTGCCCACCAAGCAAATATACCAGAAGATTTGGATTTGAGCCAGATTGGACGTAATGAACTTTGCCCATGTGGTTCTGGTAAGAAGTTTAAAAACTGTCACGGTAAAAGACAATAAAATGAGATAGTTTAGAGGCGGATACCTTGTGAAAAGTAAATTTTTACTTGGTATCCGTTTGATTTATAAGGAGATGAGTTATGGTATTTACAGCAAAAAGTCCTAAAATTAATATTGAAGAAGTTCGTGCCTTATCAAAATTAGAAGGTCAAGCTTTGGAGAGAAAATCACAGCGCGATCAAGAGCTAGAAGCCATTATACGTGGAGAAGACCAGCGGATTCTCTTGGTAATCGGGCCATGCTCATCTGACAATGAAGAAGCTGTTCTTGAATACGCTAAGCGTTTGGCAGCTTTGCAAGAAGAAGTGGCAGACCGTATCTTTATGGTTATGCGTGTTTACACTGCCAAACCTCGTACCAACGGAGATGGCTATAAGGGCTTGATTCACCAGCCTAATGCGACAGAAGCCCCTAGCCTCATCAACGGAATTAAAGCCGTGCGCCATCTTCACTATCGTGTTATCACAGAAACAGGTATGACAACAGCTGATGAAATGCTTTATCCTGAAAATCTTCCGCTTGTAGATGATTTGATTTCTTACATGGCAGTTGGTGCTCGTTCGGTTGAAGACCAGCAACATCGCTTTGTGGCAAGTGGAGCAGATTTCGCGACTGGGTTTAAAAATCCAACCTCTGGAAATCTCAATGTTATGTTTAATGGGATTTATGCTGCTCAAAACAAACAAAGTTTCCTTTTCCTAGGAAAAGAAGTGGAAACAACTGGTAACCCGCTTTCGCACGCCATTCTTCGTGGAGCGATCAATGAGTATGGTAAGAATATTCCTAACTACTACTATGATAATTTGATGGATACCATTGCCCAGTATGAGAAAATGGGCTTGGAAAATCCATTTATCATTGTGGACACCAATCATGACAATTCTGGTAAGCAATATATGGACCAAATTCGAATTGTCCGTCAGACCTTGATTAACCGTGATTGGAATGAAAAAATCAAGCAGTACGTTCGTGGCTTTATGATTGAGTCTTATCTAGAAGACGGCCGTCAAAACGAACCGGAAGTATTTGGCAAGTCTATCACAGACCCTTGCCTTGGCTGGGATAATACGGAAGCCCTCGTCAGAGAAATCTACCAAACGCTAGGAGAATAAGATGGCATTTATTGAAAAAGGTCAAGAAATCGATATTGAAGCAATCAAGGCAGAAACTCAATTGTCTGCGGAAGCCTTGAGATTAAAGGAGCGTCGTGATAGAGAATTGGCAGACATCATTTCAGGAGAAGATGACCGGATCCTTTTGGTGATTGGTCCTTGCTCTTCTGATAATGAAGAGGCTGTCTTGGAATATGCCCGCCGTTTATCCGCCTTGCAGAAGAAGGTGGCGGATAAGATTTTCATGGTTATGCGTGTTTATACAGCTAAACCACGCACCAACGGAGATGGTTATAAAGGTTTGGTTCACCAACCAGATACTTCGAAGGCTCCAAGCCTGATTAACGGTTTGCAGGCTGTGCGCCAGTTGCACTACCGCGTGATTACAGAGACAGGTTTGACAACGGCAGATGAGATGCTTTATCCGTCAAATCTGGTCTTGGTAGATGATTTGGTCAGCTACCATGCTGTAGGAGCTCGTTCTGTGGAAGACCAAGAGCACCGCTTTGTGGCTTCAGGGATTGATGCACCGGTCGGGATGAAAAATCCAACCTCAGGAAATCTTGGGGTTATGTTTAACGGTATTTATGCTGCTCAAAACAAACAAACCTTCCTCTTCCATGGCCAAGAAGTTGAGACTTCAGGAAATCCCTTGGCTCACGTCATCCTTCGTGGAGCAGTTAATGAATATGGGAAAAATGAGCCTAACTTTTACTATGAAACCTTGCTAAATGCCATTGAACGCTATGAAGCCATGGGACTTGAAAATCCCTTTATTCTCATTGATACCAACCATGATAACTCAGGAAAGCAATATATGGAGCAGATTCGAATTGTTCGCCAGACTTTGCAAAATCATGATTGGAATGAGAAGATTAAAAAGACAGTTCGAGGCTTTATGATTGAATCTTACCTAGCAGATGGTCGTCAAAATCAACCAGAGGTCTTTGGTTGCTCTATTACGGATCCTTGCTTGGGTTGGGAAAATACAGAGGCCTTGGTAGAAGAGATTTATGCTACCTTGACAAAATAAGTGAAAAGGATGGAGTTGGGGGAATCTCAACTCCTTTTGATGAGAATGATAGTTGGACACGGAATTGACATTGAAGAATTGGCTTCTATAAAAAGCGCAGTTACACGACATGAAGGCTTTGCTAAGCGCGTGCTGACCGCTAAGGAAATGGAGCGGTTTACCAGTCTTAAAGGGCGCAGACAGATTGAATATTTGGCTGGTCGCTGGTCGGCTAAGGAGGCCTTTTCCAAGGCCATGGGAACGGGCATTGGCAAGCTCGGTTTTCAGGATTTGGAAGTTTTGAACAATGAACGCGGGGCGCCTTATTTTAGTCAGGCACCATTTTCAGGAAAGATTTGGCTGTCTATCAGTCATACCGATAAGTTTGTGACAGCCAGTGTCATTTTGGAGGAAAATCATGAAAGCTAGTCCACATAGACCAACCAAGGCTCTGATTCATCTGGGAGCTATTCGACAAAATATTCAGCAAGTGGAGGCTCATATCCCTGAAGGAACGCTCAAATTTGCAGTAGTCAAGGCTAATGCCTATGGGCATGGGGCTGTTGCTGTTGCGACGGCTATTCAAGATGATGTTGATGGTTTTTGCGTTTCGAATATCGATGAAGCTATTGAACTTAGACAAGCTGGACTCAACAAGAAAATCCTCATTTTAGGAGTTTCTGACATCGAAGCTGTTGCTCTAGCTAAAGAATATGACATCACCTTGACAGTGGCTGGGTTGGAGTGGATTCAAGCACTCTTAGTTAAGGAAGCAGACCTAACAGGTTTGACAGTCCATCTCAAGATTGACTCAGGCATGGGACGAATTGGTTTCCGAGAGGCCAGTGAGGCTGATCAGGCTCAAGACTTGCTCCAACACCACGGTGCTCGCGTTGAAGGGATTTTTACCCACTTTGCTACTGCAGACGAGGAATCAGATGCTTACTTTAATGAGCAGTTAGTACGGTTTAAAACTATTTTGGTAAGTATGAAAGGTCTTCCAGAACTGGTTCATGCCAGCAACTCGGCAACGACTCTTTGGCATGCAGATACCATTTTCAATGCGGTCCGTATGGGAGATGCCATGTATGGTCTCAATCCGAGTGGAGAGGTCTTGGACTTACCCTATAACTTGAAACCAGCCTTGACCTTGGAATCTGCCCTGGTTCATGTCAAGACAGTTCCATCTGGGGCTTGTATGGGCTATGGAGCGACCTATCAGGCAGATAGCGAGCAAGTCATCGCGACTGTTCCAATCGGCTATGCGGATGGTTGGACACGAGACATGCAGAATTTCTCTGTCTTGGTAGATGGGCAAGCATGCCCAATCGTTGGACGGGTTTCTATGGACCAAATCACTATTCGTTTGCCTAAACTTTATCCGCTAGGAACAAAAGTAACCTTGATCGGCAGCAACGGTGACAAGGAAATCACAGCTACTCAGGTAGCGACCTACCGTGGCACTATTAACTATGAGGTGGTTTGTCTCCTCAGCGATCGCATTCCGAGAGAATATCATTAGAAAAGAAAGGAGTGGAGCATGAATCTACATCAACCCTTGCATGTCTTACCTGGTGTGGGACCAAAGTCAGCAGAAAAATACGCCAAACTAGGAATTGAAAACTTGCAAGACCTCTTGCTCTACTTTCCTTTCCGTTATGAAGACTTCAAAACCAAGCAGGTGCTGGAACTGGAAGATGGTGAAAAGGCGGTTCTTTCTGGTCAAGTCGTGACTCCTGCCAGTGTCCAGTATTATGGTTTCAAGCGCAATCGCCTGCGTTTTAGTCTCAAGCAGGGAGAAGTCGTTTTTGCAGTGAATTTCTTTAACCAGCCCTATCTGGCTGATAAGATAGAGTTGGGAGCAACCCTTGCTGTCTTTGGGAAATGGGACCGCGCCAAGGCTAGTCTGACTGGGATGAAGGTCTTAGCTCAGGTGGAAGATGACCTCCAGCCTGTCTATCGTCTGGCTCAGGGAATCAGTCAGGCTAGTTTGGTCAAGGTTATCAAGACAGCCTTTGATCAGGGACTAGACCTCTTGATTGAGGAAAATCTTCCCCAGTCTTTGCTGGATAAATACAAACTCATGTCCCGTTGTCAGGCAGTCCGAGCTATGCATTTTCCTAAGGATTTGGCAGAATACAAGCAGGCCCTTCGCCGTATCAAGTTTGAGGAACTCTTTTATTTCCAAATGCAATTGCAGACGCTCAAGTCTGAAAATAGAGTTCAGGGAAGTGGCCTGGTTCTGAATTGGTCTCAGGAAAAAGTAACGGCTGTTAAAGAAAATCTACCATTTGCCCTGACCCAAGCTCAGGAAAAGAGTTTGCAGGAAATTTTAATTGATATGAAGTCTGACCGCCACATGAATCGTCTCCTGCAAGGGGATGTGGGGAGCGGAAAAACTGTGGTCGCTGGCTTAGCCATGTTTGCAGCGGTGACAGCTGGCTATCAGGCAGCTCTCATGGTGCCTACAGAAATCCTAGCAGAGCAACACTTTGAGAGTTTACAGAACCTTTTTCCAGACTTAAAACTGGCTCTTTTGACAGGATCCTTGAAAGCTGCAGAAAAAAGAGAAGTTTTAGAGACCATTGCCAAGGGTGAGGCTGATTTGATTATCGGGACTCATGCTTTGATACAAGATGGGGTGGATTATGCTCGTCTTGGTTTGATTATCATCGATGAGCAGCACCGCTTTGGTGTGGGGCAAAGGCGGATTTTACGGGAGAAAGGCGACAATCCAGATGTTCTCATGATGACGGCGACTCCCATTCCACGGACGCTGGCCATCACAGCCTTTGGCGATATGGATGTTTCCATTATTGACCAGATGCCAGCAGGGCGGAAACCAATTGTGACGCGCTGGATTAAGCATGAGCAACTGCCTCAGGTCTTGACTTGGTTAGAGGGGGAAATCCAAAAAGGTTCTCAAGCCTATGTTATCTCTCCCTTGATTGAAGAATCAGAAGCTCTGGATTTGAAAAATGCCATTGCATTGTCTGAGGAGCTGACAGCTCATTTTGCTGGCAAGGCTGAGGTTGCTCTGTTACATGGTAAGATGAAGAGTGACGAAAAAGACCAGATTATGCAGGAGTTCAAAGAGAGAAAGACGGATATTCTGGTTTCAACGACGGTTATCGAGGTCGGGGTCAATGTGCCCAATGCGACCGTCATGATTATCATGGATGCCGATCGCTTCGGTCTCAGCCAGCTTCACCAGCTCAGGGGTCGTGTCGGTCGGGGAGATAAGCAATCCTATGCTGTTCTCGTTGCCAATCCCAAGACGGATTCTGGGAAAGACCGCATGCGCATCATGACAGAAACGACTAATGGATTTGTCCTAGCTGAGGAAGATTTGAAAATGCGGGGTTCAGGTGAGATTTTTGGAACCAGACAATCAGGGCTCCCAGAGTTTCAAGTAGCTGATATTATCGAAGATTTTCCGATTTTAGAAGAAGCCAGAAAGGTTGCTAGCTACATTAGTTCGATAGAAGCTTGGCAAGAGGATCCAGAATGGCGCATGATTGCTCTTCATCTGGAAAAGAAAGAACATCTGGATTAAGCTTTCTCTAAGGAAATCTTATACTCAATGAAAATCAAAGAGCAAACTAGGAAGCTAGCCGCAGGTTGTACTTGAGTACGGTAAGGCGACGCTGACGTGGTTTGAATTTGATTTTCGAAGAGTATTAAGCTAGCTTTCAGGTTTGGCCCTTATACTAGAGTCATCAAAAAGAAACGAGGACTCTCATATGACAGTAACGATTAAAGTAAATTACCAAACCACTTTCCAAAAGAAAGAAGCAAAAAACTAAGATTGAATAGGATAAAAAGAGCGAAAATGCTCTTTTTTCGTTTCTAAAACTACTTTCAATCCACAATCCTAAAAGTAAGAAAATCTAAATTCATTTTCTATTTATCCTTCTTCCTTGCATTGATTTCTCAGATATGCTAGAGTGGTGATAGCGATTACAAAACAAAAGGAGTATGCTATGAAAAATCCAGCTTTGTTAGAAGAAATTAAGACCTATAAAGGTAGGGATGAGGTTCCAGAAGACTTTGATGTTTTCTGGGATGAGGAAGTGAAAAAAGTTTCCACTCTCCCAGCCTACCAGTTGGAGGAAAGAGATTTCCACATTCCTCAAGTCAAGTGCTATGAGCTCACTTTTGAAGGAACAAATGAAGGCAAGGTCTACTCACGCGTCGTTCTTCCAAAGAGTGAGGATAAAGTTCCACTAATCTTCCATTTTCATGGTTATATGGGACGTGGCTGGGATTGGACCGACATGCTGGCCTATACTGTGGCTGGTTACGGTGTTGTTTCCATGGATGTGCGGGGCCAGTCAGGTTATTCGCAAGACGGTTTGCGTTCTCCTCAAGGAAATACGGTTAAGGGGCATATTATCCGTGGTGCTGTGGAAGGTCGGGACCAGCTCTTTTATAAGGATGTCTATCTGGATATTTACCAGTTGGTTGAAATCATTGCTAGTCTACCTGAGGTTGATGAGAAGCGACTTTCTAGCTATGGTGCCTCACAAGGAGGGGCCTTAGCTCTGGTTGCGGCAGCGCTCAATCCTCGAATTGAGAAAACAGTTGCCATCTATCCTTTCTTGTCAGACTTCAGACGAGTGCTTGAGATTGGCAATACCAGCGAAGCCTATGACGAACTTTTCCGATATTTCAAGTTTCACGATCCATTCCATGAAACCGAGGAGGAAATTATGGCGACCCTTGCCTATATCGATGTGAAAAATCTTGCCCATCGTATCAAGGGTGAGGTCAAGATGATTACGGGCTTGGACGACGATGTTTGCTACCCTATTACCCAGTTTGCGATTTATAATCGTCTGACTTGCGATAAGGCCTATCGTATCATGCCTGAGTATGCTCACGAAGCCATGAATGTATTTGTCAATGACCAAGTCTACAACTGGCTCTGTGGTAGTGAGATTTCTTTTAAGTATATAAAGTGATGAATGAGAGAGCCCAGTAGCTCTCTTTTTTGTTATAAATGTTGAAAGTACTTTTAAAAATATTAAAATATTAAAATATTGCTGAAAGTAAAATCTATTCTATGACAAGCTCGAGATAAACCTATGACTTTATTGTATAATAAAGAAAAAGTCTCTAGGAAAGGAGTGAAATAGCTACTGTTTGGATTGCAGCTAGCTAAATTTTGAAAGAGAGAAGGATAGGGACTCTCGTTTATTAATTACTTTCTTATGTTTTCCTTTGATGGGGAGTAAAAATTTTAAAACAAAAAGAAAGCGCTTTATTTTTTAAAAATGGAAAGGTAGAAAGATGAATCAGAAGAATTTTGACAGAAAACAAAGATATGGTATTCGTAAATTTGCAGTAGGTGTAGCATCTGTAACCATTGGTGCAGTGGTGTTTGGAGTAAACCCTGTATTGGCAAATGAACAAGGAAACTCAACTGTAACTGCAGCTGAAAATAATAATCAAGGTTTATCAGAATTACCAAAAGAAGCTTCTTCAGGAAGTCTTGCTCATTTAGATAGTGAATTAGCTGGAAAATTGGCAACAGCAAAAGACAATGGTGTGGAAGTTGATCAGGATAAGTTGAAGAAAAATGAGACTACTGAAGCAGAGACAACCACTCCAACAAATACACTTGCAGCTGACAATACACCAGCTCCTGCTGATAAACCAGAAACAGATTCTGCAACTACAGAAGCAAGTAACAAGGAGCAAGATAAAGAAGATGAGGGTGTGATTCCTCGAGATTATTATGCTAGAGACATTGAAAATGCAACTCCAGTAGTGGAAAAAGAAGATGTTGAAACGAATTCTAAAAATGGTCAGCGTGTAGACTTAGCCAGTGAATTAAATACATTGAAGAAACTTCAAAATGCGACCATTCATATGGAATTCAAGCCAGATGCAAAAGCTCCATCATTCTATAATCTATTCTCAGTGTCTAGTGATAAGAAAAAAGATGAGTACTTCACAATGGCTGTTCTCAATAATACAGCCTTAATCGAGGGGCGTGATGCTAATGGAGCACAATTTTATGATAAATATACGGATGCTCCATTGAAAATTAAACCTGGGCAGTGGAATTCGGTTACCTTTACTGTAGAAAGACCAAATGCAGACAATCCAGAAGGAAAAGTTAGACTTTATGTGAACGGTGTTTTATCGCGTACTAGCTTGAAGTCTGGTAAATTTATCAAGGATATGCCAGATATTACACATGCTCAAATTGGTGCAACAAATCGGGCAGGAAATTCAGTTTGGGGAGCAAATCTACAGGTTCGTAATTTAAGTGTCTATGACCGAGTACTGACTCCTGATGAAGTTCAAAAACGTAGCCAATTATTTGAAAGATCTGATTTGGAGCAAAAGCTACCTGAGGGAGCTAAACTTACTGAAAAACAAGATGTCTTTGAAAGTGGTATGCATAACCAACCAAATAAAGATGGCATCAAGAGTTATCGTATTCCTGCTCTTCTTAAGACAGATAAAGGCACTCTGATTGCTGGTGCAGATGAACGCCGTCTTCATTCAAGTGACTGGGGTGATATCGGCATGGTCGTTAGACGAAGTGAGGATAAGGGGAAGACATGGAGCGACCGAGTAACGATTACAAATTTACGAGACAATCCAAAAGCCTCTGATCCATCAATCGGTTCACCAGTGAACATCGATATGGCTTTGGTTCAAGATCCTGCAACAAAACGAATTTTTTCTATCTATGATATGTTCCCAGAAGGGAAAGGAATCTTTGGAATGGCTGCTCAAAGAGAAGAAGCCTATAAACAAATCGATGGCAAAACTTATCAAATTCTCTATAAAGAAGGCGAAGAAGGTTCCTATACAATACGCGAAAATGGTACAGTTTATACTCCAGATGGGAAAGCAACCGATTATCGTGTTGTTGTAAACCCAGTTAAACCAGCTTATAGCGATAAAGGTGATTTGTATCAAGGGAATCAACTATTAGGAAATATTTATTTCACAAGCAATAAAACGTCTCCATTTAGAGTTGCTAAGGATTCTTATCTATGGATGTCTTACAGTGATGATGATGGTAAGACTTGGTCAGCACCTCAAGATATTACCCCAATGGTAAAAGCTGATTGGATGAAATTCTTAGGGGTTGGGCCTGGAACAGGGATTACGCTTCATACCGGACCTCATAAAGGTCGAATCATTGTACCTACTTATACAACTAATCAGACCAACCACTTAAACGGTTCTCAATCATCTCGGATTATCTACTCAGATGACCATGGTAAGACTTGGCATATGGGAGGTGGTGTGAATGACCATCGTACGCTGACTGATGGCACTGTGATTGACTCAAGTACCATGAGTAATTATTATGCTCAAAATACTGAGTCCTCTGTTGTACAATTAAATAATGGAGATCTTAAGCTCTTCATGCGTGGATTAACAGGGGACCTTCAAGTTGCTACTAGTAAAGATGGTGGAGAAACTTGGGAAAATGATATAAAACGTTATGCGGATGTCAAGGATGTTTATGTTCAATTGGCTGCTATTCATACGATGCATGATGGAAAAGAGTATATTGTTCTTAGTAATGCAGGTGGACCAGGACGATTCAACGGTTTGGTACACTTAGCTCGTGTCGAAGAAAATGGAGAGCTGACTTGGCTTAAGCATAATCCTATTCAAAGTGGTAAGTTTGCATACAATTCTATTCAAGATCTCGGGAATGGCGAATATGGATTGCTTTATGAGCATGCAGATAACAACCAAAACGAATATACCTTGTCTTATAAGAAATTTAATTGGGATTTCTTAAGCAAGGATATGGTTTCTCCAACCGAAGCAAAAGTTACACATGCAGTTCATATGGGGCAAGGCATTATTGCCATGGAATTTGATTCAGAAGTATTGGTCAATCAAGCACCAACTTTACAACTTGCCAATGGTAAAACAGCTACTTTTATGACGCAGTATGATACGAAGACTCTATTGTTTACAGTAGATCCAGAGGATATTGGTCAAAAAGTTACAGGCTTAGCAGAAGGAGCTATCGAAAGTATGCATAATTTGCCTGTTTCAGTAGTTGGTTCTAAAATTACTCATGGTGTAAATGGAAGCGAAGCTGCGACAAATGAAGTTCCAGAATTTACGGGTGGCGTTAATGGTGAAGAAGGAGCAGTAACTGAAGAAGCTCCTGAATACAAAGGCCAATTAGCGACAGCAGGAGAAGAAGCACCAACAGTAGAAAAACCAGAATTTACAGGTGGAGTTAATGGCGTTGAGGCTGCAGTAACTGAAGAAGCTCCTGAATATACAGGTCCATTGGCAACAGTGGGAGAAGAACCAGTACCAACAGTAGAAAAACCGGAGTTTACAGGTGGAGTGAATGGAGTAGAAGCTCTTGTAACAGAAATTCCTGAATACACAGGTCCCTTAGCAACAGTGGGAGAAGAGCCAGCACCAACAGTAGAAAAACCGGAATTCAAAGGGGGCGTAAATTCAGTTCTAGCAGCTTCAAATGAGGTTCCGGAATATAGAGGTGGTGCTAACTTTGTCTTGGCAGCTTCAAATGCTCTTCCTGAGTATAAAGGAGGTGTCAATGGAGCTGAGGCAGCAATCCATGAAGTGCCAGAGTACAAGGGAGAAACCAAACCAGTCTTAGCAGCTGCAAACGAACGTCCAGCTAAGAAGTTATCTCTTGGACAAGGTGCTACTTATCAAGCACCAGCGGCTAAACAAAATGAGCTTCCAAATACTGGAAGCAAAGAAAATACAACCTTTATTTCTCTAGGATTAGTGGCAGGTTTCTTATCTGTCTTGACATTAGGAAAGAAACGAAAAGAAGACTAGGTCATAAATAAAATGAATCTCGCTCATTATAAGTGAGAAAAGAGATAGCCCATTTGAAAGATGGCTATCTCTTTTTATCATTTTATATACTGAGCGAATTGAAAATAAGACAGTGCTGAAACTACTTTCAGAAACTGCTGTTCTATAAAATACTTTTGAAACTGAAATCTATTCTACCACAAAGTATTGAAAGCGCTTTAAAAATAATATATAATGAACCCATAAGAACAAAGAAAAGGAGGAAAGAGGATGCCACAGATTACTAAAGAAGCCTTGATTGCACAAATCAAAGATGGAATCATCGTTTCTTGTCAGGCCCTTCCTCACGAACCGCTCTATACAGAAGCGGGAGGAGTCATTCCCTTGCTGGTCAAAGCGGCTGAGCAAGGTGGAGCAGTCGGTATCCGAGCAAACAGTGTTCGTGATATCAAGGAAATCAAGGAGGTCACAAAACTTCCAATCATTGGGATAATTAAACGAGATTATCCACCACAAGAACCCTTCATCACTGCTACTATGAAAGAAGTTGATGAATTGGCAGAACTTGATATAGAGGTAATTGCTCTGGATTGTACCAAGCGTGAACGCTATGATGGTTTAGAGATTCAAGACTTCATACGTCAGGTTAAGGAGAAATATCCTAACCAGCTCTTGATGGCTGATACAAGTACTTTCGAAGAAGGATTGGCAGCTGTTGAAGCAGGAATTGACTTTGTCGGAACAACTTTATCAGGATACACATCTTACAGTCCAAAAGTGGATGGTCCCGATTTTGAATTAATCAAAAAACTCTGTGATGCTGGCGTGGATGTCATTGCAGAAGGAAAAATTCATACACCAGAACAAGCCAAACAAATCCTGGGATATGGAGTGCGAGGCATCGTTGTAGGTGGCGCTATTACTAGACCAAAAGAGATTACAGAACGCTTCGTTGCTGGTCTTAAATAACACAATCTCAAAAAAGAGGAGAGTGGTGGATGCGTCGGATGAAATGAAAACGTATACAAGTTCAATCTTACTCATTATCCAATATGGATACGCTTATCAATTAGGAGAATACAAATGAAATTTAGAAAACTAGCTTGTACAGTACTTGCGGGTGCTGCGGTTCTTGGCCTTGCTGCATGTGGTAATTCTGGCGGAAGTAAAGATGCTGGGAAATCAGGTAGCGATAGCGGAAAAACAGAAATCACTTGGTGGGCATTCCCAGTCTTCACTCAAGAAAAAACTGGTGACGGTGTTGGAACATATGAAAAATCAATCATCGAAGCGTTTGAAAAAGCAAATCCAGATGTAAAAGTGAAATTGGAAACCATCGACTTCAAGTCAGGTCCTGAAAAAATCACAACAGCTATCGAAGCAGGAACAGCTCCAGACGTACTGTTTGACGCACCAGGACGTATCATCCAATACGGTAAAAATGGTAAATTGGCTGAGTTGAACGACCTCTTCACAGACGAATTCGTCAAAGATGTTAACAACGAAAATATCGTACAAGCAAGTAAAGCTGGAGACAAAGCTTACATGTATCCAATTAGTTCAGCTCCATTCTACATGGCTATGAACAAGAAAATGTTGGAAGAAGCTGGAGTTGCAAACCTTGTAAAAGAAGGTTGGACTACTGATGATTTTGAAAAAGTTTTGAAAGCACTTAAAGATAAAGGCTACACACCAGGTTCATTGTTCAGTTCTGGTCAAGGGGGAGACCAAGGAACACGTGCCTTCATTGCAAACCTTTATGGCGGTTCTGTAACAGATAAAGATGTAACAAAATATACAACTGATGATCCTAAATTTGTCAAAGGTCTTGAAAAAGCAGCTAGCTGGATTAAAGACGGTTTGTTGAACAACGGTTCACAATTTGACGGTGGAGCAGATATCCAAAACTTTGCCAACGGTCAAACATCTTACACAATCCTTTGGGCACCATCTCAAAACGGTATCCAAGCTAAACTCTTGGAAGCAAGTAAAGTAGAAGTGGTAGAAGTACCATTCCCATCAGATTCAGGTAAACCAGCTCTTGAATACCTTGTAAACGGATTTGCAGTATTCAACAATAAAGACGACAAGAAAGTTGCAGCATCTAAGAAATTCGTTCAATTCATCGCGGATGACAAAGAATGGGGTCCAAAAGATGTTGTTCGTACAGGTGCTTTCCCAGTTCGTACTTCATTTGGCAAAGTTTATGAAGACAAACGTATGGAAACAATCAGTGGTTGGACTAAATACTACTCACCATACTACAACACTATCAATGGTTTTGCTGAAATGAGAACACTTTGGTTCCCAATGTTGCAATCTGTATCAAATGGTGACGAAAAACCAGCGGATGCTTTGAAAGCCTTTACTGAAAAAGCTAACGAAACAATTAAAAAAGCTACAAAACAATAAGCACTAATACTCAATGAAAATCAAAGAGCAAACTAGGAAACAAGCCGCAGGCTGTACTTAAGTACGGCAAGGCAACGCTGACGTGGTTTGAATTCGATTTTCGAAGAGTATAAATCAGATTGATTCCTCCCTTTTCCCCGTGCATAGCCTATGTAAGAAAAGGGAGGATTTTGTTTGAAATGTAAGGAACTGTCACGAAATTAAAATGAAGTTCTTACATAAGCGAATCTTAAAAAATTTCATTTTGATTTTAAAACAGTTCAAGAAAGTCAAAAAATTATTCTATTTGAAAGAGAGGTGCCGACTGTGAAAGTCAATAAAATTCGTATGCGGGAAACAGTGATTTCCTACGCTTTCCTAGCACCAGTATTATTCTTCTTTGTCATCTTTGTCTTGGCTCCTATGATTATGGGATTCATTACAAGTTTCTTTAACTACTCAATGACTAAATTTGAGTTTGTGGGCTTGGACAACTACATTCGCATGTTTAAAGACCCTGTCTTTATGAAGTCTTTGATCAATACCGTGATTCTGGTTATTGGATCTGTACCAGTTGTTGTTCTATTCTCACTATTTGTAGCATCTCAGACCTATCATCAAAATGCTATTGCCAGATCCTTCTACCGTTTCGTCTTCTTCCTTCCTGTAGTTACAGGTAGTGTTGCCGTAACAGTTGTTTGGAAATGGATCTATGACCCACTATCAGGGATTCTAAACTTTGTCCTTAAGTCAAGCCACATCATCAGCCAAAACATTTCTTGGTTGGGAGATAAAAACTGGGCTTTGATGGCGATTATGATTATCCTTTTGACAACTTCAGTTGGTCAGCCGATTATCCTTTATATCGCTGCCATGGGAAATATTGACAATTCATTGGTGGAAGCAGCTCGGGTTGATGGTGCGACTGAATTGCAAGTGTTCTGGAAGATTAAATGGCCTAGCCTCCTTCCGACAACACTTTATATCGCAATCATTACAACAATTAACTCATTCCAATGTTTCGCCTTGATTCAGTTGTTAACATCTGGTGGTCCAAACTACTCAACAAGTACACTGATGTACTACCTTTACGAAAAAGCCTTCCAATTGACAGAATACGGCTATGCCAACACTATCGGTGTCTTCTTGGCAGTCATGATCGCTATCGTAAGCTTTGTTCAATTTAAAGTACTTGGAAACGACGTAGAATACTAAAGAAAGGAGACAGCTATGCAATCTACACAAAAGAAACCTTTAACAGCTTTCACTGTTATTTCAACTATTATCTTGCTCTTGTTGACCGTGCTGTTCATCTTTCCGTTCTACTGGATTTTGACAGGGGCCTTCAAATCACAACCTGATACCATTATGATTCCGCCACAATGGTTCCCTAAAATGCCAACCATGGAAAACTTCCAACAACTCATGGTGCAAAACCCTGCTATGCAGTGGATGTGGAACTCTGTATTTATCTCATTGGTAACCATGTTCTTAGTTTGTGCAACCTCTTCTCTAGCAGGCTATGTCTTGGCTAAAAAACGTTTCTATGGTCAACGTATTCTATTTGCCATCTTTATCGCTGCCATGGCACTTCCAAAACAAGTTGTCCTTGTACCATTGGTACGTATCGTCAACTTCATGGGAATCCATGACACTCTTTGGGCAGTTATCTTGCCTTTGATTGGATGGCCATTCGGTGTCTTCCTTATGAAACAATTCAGCGAAAACATCCCTACAGAGTTGCTTGAATCAGCTAAAATCGATGGTTGTGGTGAGATTCGTACTTTCTGGAGCGTAGCCTTCCCAATTGTGAAACCAGGATTTGCAGCCCTTGCAATCTTTACCTTCATCAACACTTGGAACGACTACTTCATGCAGTTGGTTATGTTGACTTCACGTAACAACTTGACTATCTCACTCGGTGTTGCGACTATGCAGGCTGAAATGGCAACCAACTACGGTTTGATCATGGCAGGTGCAGCTCTTGCAGCTGTGCCAATCGTAACAGTCTTCCTTGTCTTCCAAAAATCTTTCACACAAGGTATTACTATGGGAGCTGTCAAAGGTTAATACTCTGCGAAAATTGAATTCAAACTACGTCAGCGTCACCTTGCCATACTTAAGTATTGCCTGCGGTTAGCTTCCTAGTTTGTTCTTCAATTTTCATTGAGTATAAGAGAATACAGAGTTATAAGTGTCTACAAAATGTTGGGTATTTGCTTACCTTAGAGATTTTGTTAGACACTTATCAACTTAAGAATGATTTTAGTTAACTATCAGAAACGAAGGAAAGAGTATGATTTTTGACGATTTGAAAAACATCACCTTTTACAAAGGAATTCATCCCAATCTAGACAAGGCTATCGACTATCTCTATCAGCACCGTAAGGATTCTTTCGAATTAGGAAAGTATGAGATTGATGGGGACAAGGTCTTTCTAGTTGTTCAGGAAAATGTCCTCAATCAAGCTGAAAATGATCAATTTGAGCATCATCAGAACTATGCAGATTTGCATTTGCTGGTAGAAGGACATGAATATTCGAGTTACGGTTCACGTATCAAAGACGAGGCAGTAGCATTCGACGAAGCAAGTGACATTGGCTTTGTGCATTGTCATGAACACTACCCACTCTTGTTGGGTTATCACAATTTTGCGATTTTCTTCCCAGGAGAACCACACCAGCCAAATGGCTATGCAGGTATGGAAGAGAAGGTTCGCAAATATCTCTTTAAAATTTTGATTGATTAAAAACTCAGGAGGAGTAGACATGGCACAAAAAGGAGTAAGCCTTATCAAGGCAGCATTTGATACAGATAACTTTCTCATGCGTTTTAGTGAGAAGGTCTTGGATATCGTGACAGCCAATCTTCTTTTTGTTGTCTCTTGTTTGCCCATCGTGACGATTGGAGTGGCTAAAATTAGCCTTTACGAGACTATGTTTGAGATTAAGAAGAGTAGACGTGTGCCTGTCTTTAAAATCTATCTAAGAGCTTTCAAGCAAAATCTGAAACTAGGTCTTCAGTTAGGTCTGCTTGAGTTGGGTATCGTCTCATTAAGTATTTTAGACCTCTATCTTTTTTGGGGGCAGACAGCTATGCCTTTCCAAATGGTAAAAGCTATTTGTCTAGGTGTTCTTATCTTCCTCACTATCGTGATGTTGGCTAGCTACCCCATAGCTGCGCGCTATGATTTGACTTGGAAAGAAGTGCTACAAAAAGGACTTATCTTGGCAAGTTTTAACTTTCCTTGGTTCTTCCTCATGTTAGCTATTCTCTTTATCATTGTGATGGTTCTTTATCTGTCCGCCTTCAGTTTACTTTTAGGTGGCTCAGCCTTCCTGCTTTTTGGGTTTGGGCTCTTGGTCTTTCTCCAGACTGGATTGATGGAGAAAATTTTCGCAAAATACCAATAGGATGGCTTGTTTCTGAAACTACTTTCAAGCCATAAACATTTCAAAATTCATATCGAAACTAAAATCTAAGTGTACACAAGGTGTTGAAAGCGTTTTTTACAAGGTGTATACTAAACACGTAAAGAATAAATTCTGTTTCTAGCAGAAAAAAAGAAATCTTAGGAGAAAATCTATGTCAGATTTAAAAAAATACGAAGGTGTCATTCCAGCCTTCTACGCATGTTATGATGATCAAGGAGAAGTAAGTTCAGAACGTACGCGTGCCTTGGTGCAATACTTCATTGATAAAGGTGTTCAAGGTCTTTACGTCAATGGTTCTTCTGGTGAATGTATCTACCAAAGCGTTGAAGACCGTAAATTAATCTTAGAAGAAGTCATGGCAGTTGCCAAAGGTAAATTGACCATCATTGCTCACGTTGCTTGCAACAATACCAAAGATAGTATGGAACTTGCTCGTCATGCTGAAAGCTTAGGAGTAGATGCTATTGCAACGATTCCGCCGATTTATTTCCGCTTGCCAGAATACTCAGTTGCTAAGTACTGGAACGATATCAGTTCTGCAGCTCCAAATACAGATTACGTGATTTACAACATTCCTCAATTGGCAGGGGTTGCTTTGACTCCAAGCCTTTACACAGAAATGTTGAAAAATCCACGTGTTATCGGTGTTAAGAACTCCTCTATGCCAGTTCAAGATATCCAAACCTTTGTGAGCCTTGGTGGGGAAGACCACATCGTCTTCAACGGTCCAGATGAGCAGTTCTTAGGTGGTCGTCTTATGGGTGCTAAAGCTGGTATTGGTGGTACATATGGTGCCATGCCAGAACTCTTCTTGAAACTCAATCAGTTGATTGCTGATAAAGACTTGGAAACAGCGCGTGAATTGCAATACGCTATCAATGCTATCATTGGTAAACTCACTTCTGCACATGGAAATATGTACGGTGTCATCAAAGAGGTCTTGAAGCTCAATGAAGGACTGAACATTGGTTCTGTTCGTTCACCATTGACGCCAGTGACTGAAGAAGATCGTCCAGTTGTAGAAGCAGCTGCAGCCTTGATTCGTGAAACCAAGGAGCGCTTCCTCTAATCCATAAGGAGGTATTTATGACACACTACGTTGCAATTGATATCGGTGGAACCAACATCAAATATGGTTTGATCGACCAAGAAGGCCAACTTGTTGAATCCCATGAAATGCCAACAGAGGCGCATAAAGGTGGGCCTCATATCTTACAAAAGACCAAAGATATCGTAGCCAGCTATTTAGAAAAAGGCCCAGTAGCAGGTGTTGCTATTTCTTCAGCAGGAATGGTGGATCCAGACAAGGGTGAGATTTTCTACGCTGGGCCTCAAATCCCTAACTACGCAGGCACCCAGTTCAAAAAGGAAATCGAGACTAGCTTTAATATTCCTTGTGAGATTGAAAATGATGTCAACTGTGCAGGTCTGGCTGAGGCGGTATCTGGTTCAGGCAAGGGAGCGAGTGTCACCCTTTGCTTGACTATTGGAACCGGTATCGGTGGTTGTTTGATTATGGATGGGAAAGTCTTCCATGGTTTTAGCAACTCAGCCTGCGAAGTTGGTTATATGCATATGCAGGATGGAGCGTTCCAAGATTTGGCTTCTACAACAGCTTTAGTGAAATATGTAGCTGAAGCACATGGAGAAGATGTTGATCAGTGGAATGGCCGACGTATCTTTAAGGAAGCTACCGAAGGAAATAAGATTTGCATGGCTGGTATTGACCGTATGGTAGACTATCTAGGAAAAGGTCTGGCAAATATTTGCTATGTGGCCAATCCAGAAGTCGTTATTCTAGGTGGTGGTATCATGGGACAAGAGGCTATCCTCAAACCAAAAATTCGTGTAGCCTTGAAAGAAGCTTTGGTACCAAGTTTGGCTGAGAAAACAAGATTAGAATTTGCCCATCATCAAAATACAGCAGGTATGTTGGGTGCATATTATCATTTTATACTCAATGAAAATCAAAGAGCAAACTA
>NZ_KV794217.1:95243-100015 GCF_001808665.1 Streptococcus sp. HMSC070B10
ATACTCAATGAAAATCAAAGAGCAAACTAGGAAGTTAGCCGTAGGCAGTACTTGAGTACGACAAGGCGAAGCTGACGTGGTTTGAATTTGATTTTCGAAGAGTATAAAGACAAAACAATCCTAGTTTGGCTAGACCAAACTAGGATTTTCTTACACGTTTTTGTCTACGATAGCCATTGAGTTTTTTATTTTCCCAATAGCTGTTAAAAATTTTCTCCTTGCTTTCACGATTGATTTCCAAAAAGTAGGCATAAATCAAATCGATAAAGAAGAGCATAGGGAGTTGAGCGGATATACGTTGGATGTAGGATGACTGGCTGTGTGTGGCTACAAGAACAGTCTCTGTATAGGCCTGACTATCTTTATTGGGAACACTTGAAAAAAGTACAGTCTGTGCCCCCATCTCTTTCGCGTCTAATAGACTATCTAAAATAGAAGGAGTTGAGCCAGAAAGTGAGAAACCGAGTACGAGACAATTCTCATCCATAATACTGGTTGTCCAAGCAAAACCATCTTGATCGGTCAAAGCCTCGCAGACCACACCTAGACGCATAAAGCGTAATTTCATTTCACGAGCGACAAGGCCAGAACTCCCTGTTCCGAAGAAGTAGACACGATCAGCATCTTCGATTAACTGGGCGATTCGTTCCAGTTGTTCTTCGTCAATCAAGCCCTGTGTTTGTTCTCGCATATTACTGTAGCTTCGAAGAACTCGGTTGGTTAAAGGACTATGTTTGTGAGAATGAGTGTCCTGTTTCTTTGCTTGGTGCAGGTATTGGAAAATAAATTCTCGATAGCCTGTAAAACCACATTTTTTAGAAAAGCGGGTCAGAGCAGCTTGAGAGATATGTAATTTTTGAGTGACCTGCTGAGAAGATAAATCATCTGCAATGGTTTCAGCTTGCAAAAAATAGCGAGCGATTTCTTGCTCTAGGTCTGTCATTTCTTCGAAGTGAGAATCAATGAGGGTTGCTATATCTGGTTTGTCCATAGGGAAGGCTCCTTTAAATGAGTCATATTGGAAAAAGACTGAGTCATCGAACTTTTACATTTATTATATCATATAATGTAGGGATGGATAAATAAAATCGTATTTTCCTGTAAAATGGGAAAAGCTCCCTTCTTTTCCAAAATTTCTTCTTAAATTATGGTACAATGAAGAGTAAGATTTTAAATAGAAATGAGACTGATTTGTATGAGGAAATTTAACAGCCATTCGATTCCGATTCGGCTTAATTTATTGTTTTCAATCATCATTTTACTCTTTATGACCATTATTGGTCGCCTGCTTTATATGCAGGTTTTGAACAAGGGTTTTTATGAGACAAAACTAGCATCGGCTAGTAAAACAAAGGTGACTACTAGTTCAGCTCGAGGTGAAATTTATGATGCCAGTGGCAAGCCCTTAGTTGAAAATACTGTGAAACAAGTTGTTTCCTTTACTCGAAACAACAAAATGACGGCTGCAGATTTAAAAGAAACAGCCAAGAAGCTGTTAGCCTATGTAGGAGTTACTTCTCCAACATTGACTGACCGACAGTTGGCGGACTATTATCTAGCAGATCAAGATGTCTATAAGAAAGTAGTGGAAAGCTTACCACGTGAGAAACGTCTTGATTCAGATGGCAATCGTCTATCCGAATCAGAACTCTATAACAATGCGGTCGATAGTGTCCAAACGAGTCAGTTAAACTATACAGAGGATGATAAGAAAGAAATCTATCTTTTTAGCCAGTTAAATGCTGTTGGAAACTTTGAGACAGGAGCCATTGCGACAGATTCCTTGACAGATACACAGATTGCCTTGATTGCTTCGGCTTCTAAGAATTTACCTGGTATCAGTATTTCAACCACGTGGGATCGAAAGGTTCTAGAGACTTCGCTCTCTTCTATAGTGGGAAGTGTATCCGGTGAAAAAGCTGGTCTCCCAGCTGAAGAAGCTGATGCTTATATTAAAAAGGGCTATTCTCTAAATGATCGGGTTGGCACCTCTTATCTAGAGAAACAATATGAAGAAACCTTGCAAGGTAAACGCTCGGTGAAGGAAATTCATCTAGATAAGTATGGCAATATGGAAAGTGTCGAAAATATTGAAGATGGTACCAAAGGGAACAATATCAAACTGACCATCGATTTGGCCTTCCAAGATAGCGTGGACAATCTTCTTAAGAGTTATTTCACTTCCGAACTAGGAAATGGAGGAGCTAAGTATTCTGAAGGTGTCTATGCAGTTGCTTTGAACCCCAAAACAGGTGCAGTTTTATCCATGTCAGGAATTAAACATGATCTGAAAACGGGAGAGTTGACGCCTGATTCTTTGGGAACGGTAACCAATGTTTTTGTACCAGGTTCTGTCGTTAAGGCTGCAACCATCAGTTCCGGTTGGGAGAATGGAGTCTTATCAGGGAACCAGACCTTGACGGATCAGTCCATTGTCTTCCAAGGTTCACCCCCTATCAATTCGTGGTATACTGCCTTTTCTGGGCCAATGCCGATTACGGCAGTTCAAGCTTTGGAGTATTCATCTAATACTTATATGGTCCAAACAGCTTTAGGGATTATGGGATTGACTTATCAACCGAATATGATTGCAGGAATTGGAAATTTAGACTCGGCTATGGGGAAATTACGTTCAACCTTTGGTGAGTATGGTTTGGGATCAGCTACAGGTATTGATTTACCAGATGAATCCACCGGCTTTATTCCTAAAGATTATGATCTTGCTAATTATATTACAAATTCATTTGGTCAGTTTGATAACTATACCCCAATGCAATTAGCTCAGTATGTAGCAACTATTGCAAATGATGGTGTCCGTATGGCTCCCCGTATTGTTGAGGGAATTTATGGCAATAATGATAAAGGAGGATTGGGGGACCTGATTCAACAACTGCAACCGTCAGAGATGAATAAGGTCAATATATCCGCCTCCGATATGAGTATTTTGCAACAAGGTTTTTATCAGGTTGCCCATGGGACTAGTGGATTGACAACTGGCCGTGCCTTTTCAAATGGTGCAGCTGTATCTATTAGCGGAAAAACGGGTACAGCCGAAAGTTATGTGGCAGATGGTCAGCAAGCAACCAATACCAATGCCGTGGCCTACGCTCCATCAGATAATCCTCAAATCGCTGTTGCAGTAGTCTTCCCTCATAACACCAATCTTACAAATGGTGTCGGACCTTCCATTGCGCGCGACATTATCAACCTCTATAACCAACATCATCCAATGAATTAGAAAGGAACTTATGCTTTATCCAACGCCTATAGCTAAACTAATTGACAGTTATTCCAAGTTGCCGGGTATCGGGATTAAGACGGCTACACGTCTGGCCTTTTATACGATTGGAATGTCTGATGACGATGTCAATGAATTTGCCAAAAACCTCCTTTCTGCTAAGAGAGAGCTGACCTATTGCTCCATCTGTGGTCGTTTGACTGATGACGATCCTTGCTCTATCTGTACCGATCCAAGTCGTGACCAGACAACCATTTTAGTTCTCGAGGATAGTCGCGATGTGGCGGCTATGGAGAACATCCAAGAATACCATGGGCTCTATCATGTCTTACATGGACTCATTTCTCCCATGAATGGTATCAGTCCAGATGATATCAATCTCAAGAGCCTTATGACTCGTCTTATGGAGAGTGAAGTTTCAGAGGTAATCGTAGCAACCAATGCCACAGCAGATGGAGAAGCAACTTCCATGTATCTTTCACGTTTGCTCAAACCAGCTGGTATCAAAGTCACACGTCTGGCACGAGGCCTCGCTGTGGGAGCGGACATTGAGTATGCGGACGAAGTCACACTCTTACGAGCTATTGAAAATCGGACAGAGTTGTAAAAGTCAGTAAAAATTTAGTTCATTTTGACGTATAAGACAAGCCCTAGGAATTTTTCTAGGGTTTGTCTTTTTCGTTTTATAATGAGAGAAGGACAAATCTTGATAATAAGAATACTTCCCAGTAAACACAAAATATAAGGTATCAGAAAACGGATTTTCAAAATTCCTAGTAGCATCTCTATCAATATATTTTACTGAAGGATAAAGTTTTTTTAAGGATAAGATTGCCCTTTAGTTCGTTATAATTTATTTTGAAATCGTACTATTTTTATGTTATGATATGGTCAATATATAATTAATAAGGGGAGTTTGAAGTATGGGTGGAAAGATAAAATCTAGCACGATAGCAGCAGAGGCGGCTATTAATGAGTTGGTCGGGTATGAAACGAGCGACAAGCAAAATCAGCAGGTAGAATTTTCATATACATCTGGAATCACTGGAATGGAAGCGGGACGTCAGACCTGCAATCAAATGCTTCAGGCGGTCAGTGATTTTAGTTCAGCTGTTTTGACCCAAGCAAATAAGTTTCCAGAAATTGCTCATAGGATTGAAAAACGTGATATAGAGCAAGCGAAGAGATGGAGTCACTAAGGAATGGCAGATAGAAATGAAGAAAAGCGCACAGAGATTTGGCGTAAGATTGTTAAGATAGAAGATAAGGAAGACAGACTCCGAGCAACTAAAAAGCAGTATGAACAGCAGTTGACAAACTTTTACTCGGATATTCAGAGCATTCACTATCGCATGATAAATCTATTGTCTCTCTCACCCAGTTCTCGTCAGCTAATAGAGCAAATCGAAAGTGATAATAGAACCATTCAGCGACAGGTCAACTCTTATGTAGAGGAGGAACTGGATACGTTGGAAAAACAAACTAAAAAGGCTTGTCGCTCTTTCGATGAAGCCAGAGAAGAACTGATAGCGGA